>JBJSYW010000592.1:0-11509 GCA_046089985.1 Chloroflexota bacterium | reverse complement strand
CGCCGATCTTCAGCACATCGCCGCGGCTGAGCAGGGGCTTCTTTTTAGCCGGCTTGGGGGTTTCTTCAGGCTTGCTCATCGACCGGCTCCGTTTCGGCGGCTTCTTCTGCCGCCAGGTCGAGTTCCTGCTCGCGGCGCAGGTTGCGGGCCAGGAAATAGGCGGTGGTGCCGCCCAGCACCAACCCGATGACGCCCCCCTGGAACAGCATCGACAGGCGGGTGCTTGCCATGGCGGCTTCCAGGGCCTGGATCTGCTGTTCGGGAGCGATGCCGGAGGCATGCCCGGCGCCGCCGGTGTATTCGGCCACCAAAGCCGGGAGCGTGCTGGTCAGCGTGCCGCCGGCGCTGACCGCCTTAGCGCCGGCTTCGTAGCCGGGCAGCGGTTCGCCGATGTGCAGCGTATCGGTATGGCACGAAACGCAGGTGGCGGGGGTGATGGTGAAGGCGTGACCGGTGGGGGCCAGGCCGTCGGCGGGCGGGGTCTCGGGTGGCAGCACCAGCATGTGGCACTCCACGCAGGTCACGCCCTTCTCGATGTGCAGATCGTTCTTGTGCTCGCCCAGGTCGTCTTTATGGCAGTTGACGCACATCTCGTCGGGGTTTTCGAACAGCGCCTTCTGGCTGTGCGGGTTGTGGCAGTCTTTGCAGCCCACATTCGCAGCGGCGTGCCCGGTCAGGCGCCACTCGCCCAGCGTGGTGGTGTGGCAGGTGCCGCAAAATTCGGTATCGGTGCGCACGGGGATCGCCGCCGGCGGGTGGCCCTCGACCGTCTCGCCGTGGCAGGCCTTGCAGGTCACCCCGGCGTCGGCGTACTGCCCAGTATCGGCCTGGTAGCCGGTGGTATGGCACAGCAGGCATTCGCCCGGCTCGCCCAGCGATTCCCAGCGACCGGCGAACTCAGGGTCGTCATAGGCATGTGCGTGTGGGCTGGCGGTCCAGGCATCCTGTACATCCGGGTGGCATTCAGAGCAGGCTTTCGGGGGAACGCTGGGGGTGGCCTCGGCGGGTGCACCGGCAGGCGCCGGGGTGGGGGTGCCATCCTGGGCGGAAGCGATGCGGAAGAACAGCCCGGCGCTCAGCAGGCCTACCAGCAGCCCGCCAAGCAGGGCGACCAGGAAACGGTGGTTTTGGGGCAGTTTGGGTTTCATAGAAGGTCCTCGGTCCGTTGGACTTTTTAAGCTGTTTCCAGCAGCTTGACGCCTTTGCTGGTCAAGAAATTCCAGAAGGCCGTTTGGGCGGTGGTGGAAGGGCGGCGGGTGTTGCGGCCGATATAGATCTCGCGGCAGATATTGACCCCGCGCACCTTCACCTCCGCCACCCGCTCGCGGCAGATGCGATCGACCACCATTTTAGAGATGAAGCCCACCCCGATCCCCTCCTGCACTGCCAGGGCGATCGCCTCGGCGTTGCCCAGCGTGATCAGGATGTTCAGGTCGGTGATCGCCACGCCCACCTGCGCCAGGGCTTCGCGCACAGCGTTGTAGGTGCCGGAGGTGTTTTCACGCATGATGAAATCGCTCTCCAGCAGTTCGCAGGCTTCGATCTCGTCGCGCTCGGCCCACGGGTGGTCCAGCGGGACGATCAGCACGATTGGATCGCAGAGAAAGGCCAGCGACTCGACGTCTGGGAAGGTCTCACGGTGCATGCTGAACAGCGCAAAGTGCACATCGCCTTCGGAGACCATGCGCAGCGCGTCAAGCTGGGGGGTGACCTGGCAGGTGACGCGCACCTGGGGGAAGTCGCGGTGGAAGCGCGCCAGCAGCTGCGGCAGGATGTATTTGCCGGGCGTGGTGCTGCAGCCGACCATCAAGTGCCCGTAGACTTCGCCTTTGAGAGATTCCATCATTTCGTCGATCCGGATCGAAAGCGCCACGGCTTCACGCGCCTGCGGCAGCAGCGCCAGGCCGGCCTCGGTCAGCTCCAGCGTGCGGCCCATGCGCAGGAACAGGTGCATATCAAAATGGTGCTCCAGCGCCTGGATATGCTGGCTGACGCTGGGCTGGGTCATGTGCAGGCGCTGTGCAGCCTGGGTGAAGCTGAGCGTTTCGGCTGCGACCAAAAAGACATTGAGCTGGTGTACGTCGAGCATAGGTGGCCTCTATCATTGTGAATATTAGCACGGAATGTATAAGTAATTCACTTACAATCGGGTCTTTATTTATAGTTTATGCCTATGAAACTGGATAGGTAACACCAATAGGTAAAGACTATCTATTTTACTTGTTTGACTGTTGTTTTGCTTATATAATCATCGTGAAAATCATTACGATCAAAAGGTGAAGTATGCGGATTATCCGGTGGACCATGATGCTGTTTGCGATCGGCCTGCTGCTGGCGGCGTGCCAGCCGGGCGGGTCGCTTTCGCTGTCCGAGCCGGCGGCGGGGTTGGCGCAGCCCCAGGTGGAGCAGCCTGTGCAGGCTGCCGCCACCGAAATCGTGCCCACGGCGGCCCCTGAAATGCCCAACGAGTGCCTGAACTGCCATGCCGATAAGCAGCGCCTGATCGATACGGCCAAGCCGGAAGAGCCGGCTGCGGAGAGCGAATCGTCCGGGGTTGGCTGAGGGGGCGAAGTGGCTCCGTTGGAGCCATGGGAGAAAGTGCTGGTTAACGCCGAAACCTTCCCGGCTACCGTTCACGGGCATATCGCCTGCACCGACTGCCACCAGGGTGTGCAGTCTGCGGATAAAGACGCTGCGCACGAAGGCCTGCTGGCCCGCCCCAGCGAAGGGGCTGAGAACGCCTGCAGCGAGTGCCATACCGACGTTGCGCACACCTATGCGACCTCGCTGCACGCCACCCAGCAGGGTTACTGGACCATGATCGACCAGCGGGCCGGCGAACTGCCCGAGAACCACCCGGCGCTGGAGCAGATGTTCGGCAACCACTGCGCCAGCTGTCACGCCAGCTGCGGCGACTGCCACATCGGCCAGCCGAAGAGTGTGGGCGGCGGCCTGTTCGACGGGCATAACATCGTGCGTACCCCGCCGATGACCCGGTCCTGCACTGCCTGCCATGGCAGCCGGGTGGGCAATGAATACCTTGGCAAGAACGAGGAACTGCCCGGCGATGTGCACTTCCGCGAAGGGCGCATGAACTGCGTGGACTGCCATAAGGGCAGCGAAATGCATGGGCAGCAGACCGAGTGCTCCACCTGCCACACCTCGCCGGAAGAAGCCGCTGTGCCACCCGCCGACCACCGCTATGCCGGGCTGCAAACCCCTACCTGTGAGTCGTGCCACCCCGACACCACCACCGGCAAGGACAACATCGAGATGCACACCGTCCACGGGGCTGACCTGTCGTGCCAGGTGTGCCACTCGATCACCTACACCTCGTGCGATGGCTGTCACGTGCAGTTGAGCGATAAGACCGGCAAGCCGTTCTTCAAGACCGATAATACCTATTTTACCTTCTTGATCGGCCTGAACCCGCTGCGCAGCTATGACCGGCCCTACAAATACGTCCCGCTGCGCCATATCCCCACCTCGCCCGACAGCTATGCCTATTATGGCGAGAACCTGCTGCCGAACTTCGACGTGCTGCCCACCTGGGCCTATGCCACGCCGCACAACATCCAGCTCAAAACCCCGCAGGCCGAGAGCTGCAACGCCTGTCATGGCAACCCCGACCTGTTCCTGACCGCCGATAAGGTCAGCGAACCGGAACTGCCGGCTAACCTGCCGGTGATCGTGCCGGAAGTGCCGGCGGCGATCCCAACCGCGGCGCCATAAGCTGTGAATTCCACCCTGCAGCCTGCCGGCAGGGTGAATCAAAAGACTGCTGATTTACGAAATGATTGTAAGAGGAGAGAAAATGTCCGCAAAACTGACCAAACTGTTTGCTTTGCTGATGGTGCTGAGCATGCTGCTGGGCGCGTGCGCCCCGGCAGCCACCCAGCCGCAAGCCCCGGTGGCGGTAGCCACTGAAGCGCCGGCTGCCACCGAGGCGCCGGTAGTCACCGAAGCCCCGACCGCGGTCCCGACCGAAGTCCCCGAGCCGACCGCTGTGCCGCTGGATTTCCAGGCCCTGTTCACCGACCTGTTCGCCGGGCTGGCTGAGAAGAGCTGGAGCACCGTGCCGGCTGCCAAGCTGAACGAAGAGCTGGCCGACAAGGCGCCTTTCCTGCTGGACGTGCGTGAAGCCGCCGAGCTGGAAAAAGACGGTTATATCGCCGGCGCAGTCAATATCCCGGTGCGCGAAGTTTTCAAGAACCTGGACAAGCTGCCCGGCCTGGATGAGCCGGTTGTGATCTACTGCGCCTCCGGTCACCGCGGCGGCATGGTGATGGCGGCCCTGCAGTTGATGGGCTGGACCAACGTCCGCAACCTGGGCGGCGGCCTGGGCGCCTGGAAGAAGGCCAACCTGGCGGTCGAGACCGGCAAGCCGGAAGCCCCTAAGGCGATCAGCACCCCGATCGTTGAAAACGAAGCCCTGTTCACCGCGCTGGACGAGTACTTCACCAATCTGCCGGATGGTTTCTTCTCCGTCCCGGCGGCCAAGCTGAACGAAGAGCTGGCCGCCAGCCCGGCGCCGTTCCTGGTGGACGTGCGCTCGCAGGCCGAACTGGATAAGGACGGCTACATCGATGGCAGCGTCCACATCGCGATGGACAAGTTCATGACCTCGCTGGACCAGCTGCCGGCCGAGAAGGATGCCCCGATCGTGATCTACTGCGCCTCCGGCCACCGCGGCGGGATGGCGATGATGGCCCTGCGCTTCCTGGGCTACACCAACGTGCGCAACCTGGGCGGCGGCCTGGGCGGTTGGAAGGGCGCACAGCTGCCGGTCAAGGGCGGCCTGGATTGGAACGTGGTGTGGGCCGAGTACCTGAAGGCCCTGCCGGCTGGGTTCGGCACGGTCAAACCGGCCGACCTGAACACTGAAATCGCCGAGAAGGCGCCGTTCCTGCTGGACGTGCGCGAAGCCGGCGAACTGGAGAAGGACGGCTTCATCGCCGGCGCAGTCAACATCCCGGTGCGCGAAGTCTTCAAGAACCTGGATAAGCTGCCCGCGCTGGATCAGCCGATCGTGGTCTACTGCGCTTCCGGTCACCGGGGCGGCATGGTGATGGCGGCCCTGCAGGTGCTGGGCTACACCAACGTGCGCAACCTGGCCGGCGGCCTGGGTGGTTGGCTGAAGGCCGAGCTGCCGGTTGAGACCGGCGCTCCGGCGGCCCCGGTGGCCGGCACGGCCGCCGCGGTCGACGCGGCCCGCCTGGCGGCGCTGGACGGCTTCTTCGCCGCCCTGCCCGAAGGTTTCTTCACCATCAAAGCCGCCGATCTGCAGGCTGAACTGGCCACCGACGCCAAGCCGGTCGTGATCGACCTGCGCACGGCTGAAGAACAGGCCAACGGCGTCATCGAAGGCGCGGTGCTGGTGGGCATCAATGACCTGCTGTCCGACCCGGCGGCGCTGCCCGCTAAGGACGCCGCGGTGGTTCTGGCGTGCCAGTCGGGTCACCGGGGCGGCATCGCCCTGTTGATCCTGCGCATGCTGGGCTGGACCAACGTGCGCAACCTGGGCGGCGGTATGAACGCCTGGACCGCGGCTGAACTGCCGGTGGTCAAGTAAGCGATTGGTATCGGATTTGAAAAAATCGGCCGGCGCATGCGCCGGCCGATTTTTTGATCCTATGCGCCGGCCTCACGGCGGGCGCGGGCTTCGGCGGCGGCAAATTCCTCGGGGGTGTTGACGTTCTGGAAGCAGCGCAAATCCGGTTCGTAGCGGCGCAGCTCATCTTCTTCAAAATAGCGCAGCGAGACCTGGGAGAACCAGGAATCGGCCCGCCAGCGGTTGGCCTCCAGGGCGGCGGCGATGTGCGGCAGGCAGGTTTCGCGGCGGTAAACGGCGTGGAACGGCTCCAGCCCGCCGGGCAGGCGCGGAATGGCGATATCGGCTGCCGGCTGCATGGCCGCGCTGGCCACCAGTGCGTCGCGCTGGGCCGCCAGCAGGGCCGGGCTGGCGAAGGGCATGTCGCAGGCCACGACTGCCACCAGCGGTTGGCCGGCGGCGCTCAGCGCGGTGTATAGACCGCCCAGCGCCCCGCGCCCCGGAATGCGGTCCTGCACCAGCGGCAGCCACAGGAAGGCGTAGGCCTGCGGGCGGTTGGTGGTGATCAGCAGCTCGGCGGCAACCGGCTGCAGGCGTTCGACCAGGCGCTCGATCAGCGGGCGGCCCAGGAAGGACAGCAGGGCTTTATCTTGCCCCATGCGGCGGGATTCGCCCCCCGCCTGGATCACAACGGTCAGCATCGTGGCTGCAATTATACCCGCGCTGCGCGCCACGTTAAAGAATTGCAGTATAATTTATTTGGTACGGAGGTAACGAATGACCTACATGGCTGACGCGTTGGACCGCCTGACGGTCCAGGGTGAGCTGTATGAAAAACTGGATGACCTGGCGGTGCGCTGCTATGCCTGTGGGCACCGCTGCCTGGTGCGTGAGGGCAAGCGCGGCGTCTGCCAGGTGCGCTTCAACCGCGGCGGCGAATTGTACGTGCCGTGGGGCTACGTGGCGGCGCTGCAGGTGGACCCGATCGAGAAGAAGCCTTTCTTTCACCTGCTCCCCGGCGAGGACGCGCTGACCTTCGGCATGCTGGGCTGTGACTTCCACTGCGATTACTGCCAGAACCACCTGACCTCGCAGGCGCTGCGCGACCCGGCCTCGGATGGGGCGGCGCAGTTTGTGCGGCGCATTTCGCCCGAGCAGATGGTTGAACTGGCGCTGCGCAGCGGGGCGAAGGTGGTCGCTTCTTCGTATAACGAGCCGCTGATCACCTCGGAATGGGCGGTGAGCATTTTTCGCCAGGCTCGCCAGGCCGGGCTGAAGTGCCTGTATATCTCGAATGGCAACGCCACCCCGGAAGCGCTGGACTACCTGCGCCCGTACCTGTCAGGGTACAAGATCGACCTGAAGACGATGCAGGACCGGCAGTACCGCCGCCTGGGCGGGGTGCTGGAGCGGGTGCTGGAGAGCATCCGGCGGGCGCACGACCTGGGGCTGCTGGTGGAGGTGGTGACGCTGGTGGTGCCGGGCTTTAACGACAGCACGGAAGAGCTGATGGATGCGGCGCACTACATCCGCTCGGTTTCGCCCGATATCCCCTGGCATGTGACCGCCTTTCACCCCGATTACCGCATGACCGGGACGGACCGTACCCCGGCTCAGACGGTGATCAAGGCCGCCGAGATCGGGCACGAGGCCGGTCTGCGCTATGTCTATGCCGGCAACCTGCCCGGGCGCAGCGAGGCGTATGAGAGCACCTTCTGCCCCACCTGCCAGGCGCCCTTGATCGAGCGCTTCAATTACACCATCACCGGCTATCACCTGACCGCCG
Organism: Chloroflexota bacterium; assembly: GCA_046089985.1. Taxonomy (GTDB): domain Bacteria; phylum Chloroflexota; class Anaerolineae; order Anaerolineales; family UBA4823; genus RBG-16-57-11. The sequence goes on along the minus strand of JBJSYW010000592.1, from coordinate 4,172 downwards.
AAGGCGCCTGCCCAAAGTGCGGCGCGGCGGTTCCCGGGCTGTGGACCGAACGCCCGGAGCAGGTCAGGCGGGGCGGCTGGGGCATGCCGCGCCCGGTTTATTAATCGCAGAACGCCGCGGCATTCTGCCCGCGGCATTCTGCCCGCGGCTGTCCGGTTGGCTGCGGCGCGCCGTCCAACGGCGCGCCGAGGTTGAGCGCACTGGTCAGCGGGTGATCAATGCCCGGTAGACGTAGCGATTAACGCCGCCAAAGCGGTACTTGTAGTCTTCGTCGCCGCGCATAAAGTCGAAGAACTGGCGCCCGTTCTGGTTGGCCCACTGCAGCAGATAGCCGAGCAGCACCCAGCCGGGCGAGACCTCGCGGAAGTTGAAGTTCAACCCCGAGTTATAGACCCAGATATGCCCGGCGTAGTCAAAATTCAAGTAGGCAGCCGCTTTTTCGCCGTTGACGGTCAGGAAGGCCAGCTGCAGCCAGCCGGCGTCGAAAGCCGCCCGTACCAGCGCCAGCATCGCCTGGCGCATCACCGGGGTCAGGAAGGCTTCCTTCTCGGGGTCCTGCGCCATCAGGTCCAGGAAAGCCTGGGTCTCGGCGTCCAGCGTGTCCGGGTCGCCGGCGATGTACCAACCGACCGGGGTGGGCGATTCTTCGGCCCGGCGCATCTTGCGGCGGATCTCGTGGCGCTGTTTTTTGTCGATCGCTGCCAGGTAGGTTTCCCAATCGCCGGGCAGCGGGATGCGCGGGCAGGGCTGAAGCCGGCGGCGCTCCATCGTCCAGCCGCGGGCCGCGGCAGCCCACTCGAGGGCCGGCAGGCTGGGCGACTCTTCGGGCAGGTTGTTGAAGTCCAGCGCCTGCCAGGCGGGCGCTTCGGGGCCGGCGAGCCAGTCAAACAGTGTGGCGATGAACTCGTCCAGCCGGTCGGTGCGCACCACCAGGTCCAGGTAATCGGAGATTTCGATGCTGCCCACCAGCAGCAGCGCCGGCAGCCCGTCTCGGTTATGCGTGAAGAAAAGCGGGGCGATGCCCACCAGCTCGCCGGAATCGGCGCGCCCGGCGGCGATGAACAACTCACCTTGCGGCCATTCGCCGCCGCCCAGGGTGTTCCACCAGGCTTTCTGATACTCAAACCGTAAAAACGGCACGTGACTTGCACTGCAACAGGCGAGCAGGTCGTTCCACTGGTCGGCCCACGGCTCGACCTGGGTAAAGTCTTTAAAGATTTGGAGCTGCATGCGATATCCTATTCGACCTCGTATTAAACGTGATTTTACCAGTATAATCGTTTCCGTGATGGGCCGCAGGACGGCCCGGAACCTGTCACATGGCTGGAGCACTTGACCTGAACCTGATGTCGGCGGCGCGCACGGCAGGCCGGGATTACCCGGAACTGCTGTGTTTGCACGCCGCAGCCGCGCCGCGCCGGGCGGCACGCGGCCGCGATCTGGACCGGTTGGTCCTGTACCTGTCGATGTCGGGCAATGCCCCGCTGCCGCCGGGCAAGCAGGACCAGGCGCTGACCGGCCTGGCCCAGGTCTATTACAACACCCCCGGTTCGGTCACCGCCGCGCTGCGGCGGGTGGCGGAGGAGTTCAACGCCACGCTGCTGGAACGCAACCTGCGCCTGAGCAGCAGCAGCCGCCAGGGATTGGCGGTGCTGGTGCAGGCGGTGGTGCGCGGCGAGCGCCTGTACCTGGCGCACAGCGGCCCGGCCTATTCGTTCCTGATCGCCGCCGGTGGATCACACCTGTTTTACGATCCCGAGATGGACGAGCACGGCCTGGGACAGGGCAAGGTCACCCCGATCAGTTTCTTCCAGGCTGAACTGCAGTCCAGCGATACGCTGCTGCTGTCGACCCAGCCGTCGCCCGAATGGACGCGTGAAGCCTTGAACGGCTTGCACGGGCAGGGGCCGGAGAGCCTGCGGCGTAAGCTGTTTGCCGCTTCGGCGCCCGATTTGAACGCGGTGCTGCTGCAGGTGCGCCCCGGCAAGGGTGTGATCAACCTGCCGCGGCCGGGTATCCCGCCGGCGGAAGCCGCCCCAGCTGCGGCTACCTCGCTGCAGCCGGCGGCCGCGCTTGAAGCGGCGGTTGCATTGGAACCGGCGGCTCCGCCGGTCGCCCCACCGGTCGCTCCGCCGCCAATTCCGGCGGCTGTCCAGCCCCCGCCGCCGCCTGCTGCTCTGGAACCGGCGCCCCCGGAGATCCCGCCGGCGACCCCATCCGCCTTGCCGGCCCCGGCCGCGCCAGAAGCAATGTATCTTCCAGCGCCGGACGACCTGCCGCCCTGGGAAGTGGGGGACGAAGCGCCGGCGGGCGTCGATGCACTTGAAACCGGCGCGCTGTACCCGGATACGCCGGGTGACGCAGCGCCGGTTGAGCCGCCGCTCCAGAATATGGCGGGTGATCAGGCTGAAGCTAAAATCCGTCCGGCCGCCGCGGCCGAGATGCCGGAACAGCCGGCGCAGCCCGCGTTGATGGGCGCGCCGGCTGCCGTTGTCACCGCCGCCGCTCCTGCGGTCGCGGCTTCTACCCCGGCGGCTTCTGCCCCCGCTGCTGCTGCAGGTGCCACCGCCGGCGGATCGCCGGCTGGTGGTTCCCCCGCCGGCGCTCGCCTGGCCTCGGTCGGCGCAGCGCTGTCTGGCGCGGGGAGCGCGGCCGGGCGCGGGCTGCGGGCTTTCCTGGCGCGCCTGCTGCCGGAGGATGTCTTCGCCGGGCTGCCGTCGTCGCTGATGGCGTTTGTGGCCCTGGCGGTGCCGGTGGTGGTGGTGATCATCGCCAGCATGGTCTACCTGCGCCTGGGGCGGGATGTGCAGTATGAGACCCTGATGGCTCAGGCGCAGAGCCTGGCGGCGCGCGGCCTGGAGCAGGCCGACGTCTCGGCCCGCCGCTCTGACCTGTCGGCTGTGCTGGGCTTGCTGGACAAAGCCCGCCGCTACCGGGTGGAGAGCAGCGATGCGCTGGACCTGCGCCGGCGGGTGCAGACCGAGCTGGATGAACTGGAATTGATCCAGCGGGTGAGCTACCAGCCGGCGGTGATCGGTGGGCTGCCGGCGGCGGTCAGGGTGAGCCGCATGGCGGCCATCGGCGAAGACCTGTACCTGCTGGACAGTGTCAGCGGGCAGGTGATCCGCGCCGTCTTCACCGAGCAGGGCTTCCAGGTTGACCCGGCTTTCCAGTGCGGCCCGACTACGGCTGGATCCATCTCGGTTGGCTCGCTGATCGATATCATCGCCTGGCCGGCGGGTTTTGAGCCGGAAGCGGTCTTGATGGGCATGGATGCCAGCGGCGGGGTGGTGTACTGCAAGCCGGATGCGCCCCCGGTCAAAACCGAACATCTGGCCCGCCCCGAGACGGAGAACTGGGGCCGCATCAGCGGCTTCAGCCTGGACCTGGGCGATACCTATGTGCTGGACGCACCGTCACACGGGGTGTGGATCTACCCGCTCAGCAATTATGAGGCGTCGCCAACCAAGTTCTTTAACGGCGAAATCCCGGCGCTGGACGATGTGGTGGACCTGGTGGCGAACCGCGACGACCTGTACATGCTGCATCTGGATGGGCATTTGACGCTGTGCGGTTACAGCACCTTCGCCGGCGTGCCCACACGCTGCTCACAGCCGCGCTACACCGATTTCCGCCCCGGGCGAGACGGGCTGCCGCTGGTGCCGCCGGCGCCGTTTGTCCAGCTGCAGAACACGGCCCCGCCAGACCCGTCGCTGTTCTTGCTTGAGGGGCAGACCCAGGCGATCTACCATTTCAGCCTGCGCAATCTGGCGTTCCAGCAGCAGTACCTGCCGCAGGAGCCGCTGGCAGGCGGGGCAGCTACCGCCTTCCTGGTCGACAACCTGGAACGCTACCTGTACCTGGCGTTGGGCAGCCAGATTTACTACGCCGTGATGCCGTAGCCGGCGCTGCAGCCCGGTTGTGCCGGGAGGCTGCTACGGGGCGCGGGTCGGCCAGGGGGTATAGGTGGCGGTGGGGGGGCCGCCGGCGGTGGGCGAAGCCGCGCCACCGGCCGGCAGGCTGGGCAGCGGCGAAGCCGGCGCAGTAGGCGGCAGCGGGGTGGCGGCTCCCGGGGTAACCGCGCCTGGGGTTTCATCCCTCGGGACCAGGCTGCCCGGGACCGAGCTGGTGGGCTGCGGGGTGGGAGTGGTCTCCAGGCGGTTGGTGTACAG
>JBJSYW010000591.1:0-3146 GCA_046089985.1 Chloroflexota bacterium | reverse complement strand
GATTCGAGGATCACCTCCGGCGCACCCTTGGAGACCGCCAGCCGGCCCTCGGGCAGCTGGTGCAGGGTAGTCATGCGCTTGGTCTCGGAGGTGAACGGCACCTCGTCCAGCCGCGGGTGGGCCTGGTCCAAGTCCGGCTTGAGCAGCCCGGCCTTAGCCGCCGCCACCACCAGCGCGCCCTCGGTCGGGTCGCCCTGCATGTGCCAGCGCCCATCCTGCTGCGCCAGCGAAGCGTCAGAGGCCAGCGCCGCCCCGCGCAGCAGCTGCAGCAGGCGCTCATCCTGGGCAGCGCCGGCCGGCTCAAAACCGCCCTCCGGGGCATACCCCGAGCCGGTCACCTGCACCTCGCGCCCGGCTACCCACAGCCGGCGCACGGTCATCTCGTCCTTGGTCAGGGTGCCGGTCTTATCGGAGCAGATCACCGACGTGCTTCCCAGCGTCTCAACGGTGGGCAGGCGGCGCACCAGGGCGTTGCGCTGCACCATGCGCTGGATGCCCAGCGCCAGCGAGATGGTCACCACCGCCGGCAGCGCCTCGGGCACCACTGCCACCGCCAGGGCGATGCCAAAAATGAACATATCCAGCAGCGGCTGGCCGCGCACCACCCCCAGGATCACGATCAGCGTCACCAGCACCAGGGCCGCCTTCGCCAGCGTTTTACCCACCCGGTCCAGGTTCTCTTGCAGCGGGGTCTGGGTCTCCTGCACCTGCTGCAGCATCCCGGTGATCTTGCCGAACTCGGTCTGCATGCCGGTGGCGGTCACAACTGCCCGGCCGCGCCCGTAAGAGGCGGCGGTGCCGGCGTAAACCAGGTTGACCCGGTCGCCCAGGGCCAGGTCGCCGCCCGGCAGAGCGGCGGCGATCTTCTCGATGGCGGTCGATTCACCGGTCAGGGCCGCCTCTTCGACGCGCAGGTTGACCGATTCGAGCAGCCGCCCGTCGGCGGGGATCTTATCGCCGGCGGCCAGCAGCACCACGTCGCCCGGCGCCAGCTCGCGCGCCGGCACCTCGCGCGCCCGCCCGTCGCGCAGCGCGCTGGCGGTCAGCGCGGCCATCTTCTGCAGCGCCTCGATGGCGCGCTCGGCGCGGTACTCCTGCACAAAGCCCAGCAGCACCGCAAACAGCACGATCACCGCAATCGCCACCGCTTCCACGGCATGCCCCAGCACGGCCGAGATCAGCGTGGCCAGCAGCAGGATGATGACGAAGATATTCTTGAACTGCTCCAGCAGGATCGCCCACGGAGAGATCTTATGCCCGGCGGCCAGTTCGTTCGGGCCGTACTGCTCCAGGCGGCGGGCGGCTTCTTCCTCGCTCAACCCCTGCGGGCTGCTGCTCAGCGCCTGCAGGGCTTCATCAGACGAAAGGCTGTGCCAGACCGGTTCAGTTGATGCGCTCATCCCAGTCCTCCTGTGCCACCGGCTGCAGCGCCGGGGCGGTTTGGCGCATGCGCCGCCAATAGATCAGCGCCCCCGCCGCGCCCACCAGCGAAGCCAGCCCGGCGGCATACAGCCCGTACTGGCGGATCAGCCCGCTGACGTGCTCCCACTCATTGCCCATCAGGTAACCCAGCCCGATCAGCACCGTGCACCACACGTAAGCGCCAATAAAGGTTGAGAGCCAGAACTGCAGGAACGACATGCGCGCCAGCCCGGCGGGGATACTGATCAGGGTGCGGATGCCGGGCAGCATGCGCCCAAACAGCACCAGGCCCGGGCCAAAGCGCTGGAACAGCTCGGCGGCCCGGTCGATCTGGGTCACCGGGATACGCAGGAAGCGCGCCCCGCGGTCGATCAGCGGGCGGCCGCCCAGGCGCGCCGCCCAATAGGTCAGCGAAGCGCCCAGCACACTGCCCACCGCGGCGATCAACCCGCCGGCGAAGATCATGCTCACCGGCTGCCCGTGGGCAGCGATCAGGAACCAGCCCGCCAGCCCCAGGATGATCTCGCTGGGGGTGATGCCAGTGGCGTTCTCGAAGCCCATCAGCCCAGCCACGCCCAGCCAGCCGAATTGGTCAAAAATGACCTGCAGCGTGCTCAAAATCCATTGTTCCAGCTCAGCAAACATCAGACCACCTTTTCGATCCAAATACAACCAATGCGCCCGAATAAAAAAGACCATCACAGGCGCTGCACTGCTGCAGCGCCCGTGATGGTCTTGCCGGCTCTCGCACGCCGACCGGGAGCAGTGTGACCTGCTCCGTATTGACGGCCGGGCATCCCGCCTTGCGGCGGTCAGCTACTCCCCATCAGCCCGTAGTGTATCTTACCTGAGCGGGCTTGTCAATAAGGAAAGCGCCTACCTGAACGGCCCTTAATCGTTGGCCAGCACGCGCCAGCGCGGTTCCTGGCCCTGCAGCACGGTCAGCACCTCTTCGGCGATGGCCACACCGGCGCGGGTCTGGGCTTCCTTGGTCTGCGCCCCCACGTGCGGGCTGGCGATCACGCGCGGGTGCTCGGCCAGGCTGCCGGGCTGGGGCGGCTCGCTGCTGAAGACGTCCAGCGCGGCGCCGGCCAACCGGCCTTCATCCAGCGCGGCGCGCAGGGCGGTTTCGTCCACCACCCCGCCGCGCGCTGCGCATACCAGACGGGCGCCGCTCTTCATTTTCGCAAACTGCGCCTGGCCCAGCAGGCCGCGGGTGGCGTCGGTTAGCGGCAGGTGCAGCGACACGTAATCGGCGCGCCCCAGCAGGTCGTCGAAGGCGGCCGGCTGCGCCCCGCGGCGCTGCACTTCGGCGGCGTCGAACACCGGGTCGTAGGCCAGCACTTTCATCCCGAAGGCGTTGGCCAGCCCGGCCACCGCCGCGCCAATGCGCCCGATGCCCAGCAGGCCGAGGGTCTTGCCGTTCAGCTCGCTGCCCATAAAGGCGCTCTTCTCCCACTTGCCGGCTTTCATCGAGGCGTCCATGCCGGTGATGTTGCGCGCCAGCGCCAGCATCATCCCCAGGGTCAGTTCGGCCACCGCCTGGGTGGCAGCCAGCGGGCTGTTCACCACGGTGATGCCCGCCTGCAGCGCAGCCGGCACGTTGATGTTATCCACGCCTACCCCGGCCCGGCCGATGACTTTCAAATTGCGGCCGGCTTCGATAATGCGGGCGTTGACCTTGGTGCGCGAGCGCACCACCAGGGCGGTGAACTCGGGCAGCG
>JBJSYW010000590.1:0-3150 GCA_046089985.1 Chloroflexota bacterium | reverse complement strand
ACCAGGTGACGGTAGAAGAGCTGGCGCAGCGGGCGGATGTCAGCCGGGCCACCTTTTACCTGCACTACCGCGACAAGGACGAACTGCTGCTGGACTACTTCAGCGGGATTGTCGCCAGCCGCATCCAGCGCTTTGCCGATTTCCCGCTCTCGGCGCTGCGGGCCGAGATGGACGGATTGGACCAGGAGTTGCTGCTGCCGTTGAGCGAGCGCCCGATCGCCGGCATCTTCCAGCACGCCGCCGAACATGCCGCGCTGTATCGCCTGGCGCTGCGTGAAGACTGCGCCTCGCGCGTCGCCGGGCAGCTGCAGCAGATCACCGTCACCGCCCTGGACGACCTGCTGCACAACAAGGTCAAGGAGGCCGGGCTGGAAACCGGGCTGCTTGCCCCGCTGGACCTGGTGGCGCACACCTTTGTGGCGGCATTCCTGGCCTGCCTGACCTGGTGGCTCGACCAGGGCATGCCCTACCCGCCGCAGCAGATGGCGCAGATCTTCCGCACGCTGTTCTTTCCGGGCATTCGCCGGGCGTTTGGCATCGATTAGCCCGGACTGCTTTCTGATCTGCAAGCCACAAAATTCGGGGATTGTGTATAATTCCTGGTTGTCCCAATCCCTTTTGTCCAGTAAAAATTGCGCCCGGAGGCGGTATGGAAATATTCAATGATGATGTATTAACGATCGATGTCGGTGCGCGGCTGCGCCAGCTGCGCACCGAGCGCGATATGTCGATGCGGGCGCTGGCGCGCGCCAGCGGGCTGTCGACCAATGCACTGAGCATGATCGAGCGCGGGCGCACCTCGCCATCGGTCAGCACCCTGTACAAACTGGCCGAAGCGCTTGAAGTGCCGATCACGGCCTTTTTCCGGCTGGAGCCGCCGCGCCAGGCGATCGTTTTCCGGCGGTCTTCCGAGCGCAAACGCGTGACGGTCAACCAGGGCATCTGGGAGGGCCTGGGCGGTGAAGCGTTTAGCGGGCGGATGGAACCGTTCCTGATGACGCTTGAGCCGGAATGTGGCAGCGGGCCGTTCGGCATGCTGCACAGCGGCAGCGAGTTCGTGATCTGCCTGTCCGGGCAGGTGGAATACGAAGTCGAAAACCAGCTTTACCAGTTGATGCCGGGCGATTCACTGCTGTTCGCCGCTCAGCACCGCCACCGCTGGCACAACCTCGGGCATACCCCCGCCCAGGTGCTGGTGGTGCTGTCCGGTTTCGACCAGAGCGAGCGGCCCAGCGAGTTCCATATCTCCTCCGCCCGCAAACAGCCTCCGGCCCCGCTGGCGACCGACGTGATCGACCGCGCCGAAGAGATGGATCTGCTCGAAGACGAATTTTAGATTAACGCAGCTCGCCTGTCGGTTTCATGCTATAATTCACAACCGGAATAATTCTGGCGCCGGATGACGAATGATATGATCGTGAACACTGGTCTGAACTACGCCCGCACACCGCAAAGTGTTATCGACGCTAATGCGAACGCTAATGATCAGCCGCGTCGGGCGGTGGGGTTCAGGCAGCCAGATCGGTAGACCTGAAGATGGCCCTTGTATCGCCCGACGCACACAGCGGAGGGCGATTTTTTTATACTATGGAGGAGAGCGTTATGTATAAGACACACACTTGCGGGGAACTTCGCCGGGAGCACGCCGGCCAGGCGGTGACGTTGGCCGGATGGGTCCACCGCCGCCGCGATCACGGCGGGGTGGCGTTTATCGACTTGCGCGACCGGTTTGGCCTGGTGCAGATCGTGGCTGACTCCTCCACTCCAGATGATGTGCGCCAGGCGTTGGATGCGGTGCGGATGGAGTGGGTGGTCCAGGTGCAGGGCACGGTACGGCCGCGCATGCCCGGGGCCGAGAACCCCAACATGCCCACCGGTGAGATCGAAGTGCTGGTGACCCGGCTGAATGTGCTTAACCAGGCCAAGACCCCGCCCTTCCTGATCAACAAGGAAGAAGAGACCGACGAAAACACCCGCCTGCGCTACCGCTACCTGGACCTGCGCCGCGAGCGCATGCGCGGCAACCTGGAGCTGCGCCACAAGCTGATCCGCTTCATCCGCAACTTCCTGAGTGATCGCGGCTTCCTGGAGGTGGAGACCCCGATCCTGTTCAAGACCACCCCGGAAGGGGCGCGCGACTACCTGGTGCCGTCGCGGGTGCACCCGGGCCAGTTCTACGCCCTGCCGCAGTCGCCGCAGCAGCTCAAACAACTGCTGATGGTGGCGGGGGTCGAGCGCTATTTCCAGATCGCGCGCTGCTTCCGCGATGAAGACCAGCGCGGCGACCGCCAGCCCGAGTTCACCCAGCTGGACATGGAGCTGTCGTTTGTCGAGCGCGAGGATGTGATGCGCCTGGCGGAGGAGATGTTCACCGCCCTGGTCAAGGAAGTGGTGCCGCAGCGGCGCATGCTGGCCAGCCCCTGGCCGCGCCTGACCTACAAGGAAGCGCTGGACCGCTTCGGTAAAGACAACCCCGACCTGCGCTATGGGATGGAGCTGAAGGATCTGAGTGACCTGGCCGCCGGCAGTGGCTTCAAAGTCTTCGAAGGCGCGGTGGCCGACGGTGGTCACGTGCGCGGGCTGAATGTCAAGGGCTGCGCCGAGTACAGCCGGAAACAGATCGACGAGCTGACCGAGTTCGTCAAAAAGTTCGGCGCTAAGGGCCTGGCCTGGCATGTCCTGCCGCGCCAGGGCGAAGCGCGCTCATCGTTTGCGAAATTCCTGGCTCCGGAGCGGGTGCAGGCCATTGAGCAGCGCCTGGAAGCCGAGCCGGGCGACCTGCTGCTGATCGTTGGCGACAGCCGGCCGGCGGTGGTCTACGAATCGCTGGGCCGCCTGCGGGTGCTGCTGGCCGAGCGCCTGAACCTGGCTGACCCGAACCTGCTGGCTTTCTGCTGGGTGATCGACTTCCCGTTCGTCAACTGGAACGAGGAAGAGCAGCGCTGGGACCCCAGCCATCACCTGTTCACCTCCCCCATGCCCGAAGACCTGCCGCTGCTGGACAGCGACCCGGGCAAGGCGCGCGGCCAGCAGTACGACCTGGTGTTAAACAATTATGAAGTAGGCGGTGGGTCGATCCGGATCCACGACCGCAAGCTGCAGGAGAAGGTCTTTGCGCTGATCGGCCTGGAACACGACGTGGCCCAGGAG
>JBJSYW010000589.1:0-5424 GCA_046089985.1 Chloroflexota bacterium | reverse complement strand
GGCCCTTCATCGTGCACCCCGGGGGATGGATGGCAGGGCGGCTATCCGTCCTTATGGGTGAGCGGCAGCGATCAACGATGGCTGCCGCTCATCTCTTTTTCCCCAGCCGGCCGATTAATGGTAGAGTTAAGCCCGATGCGCGTGCTGTTTATCGCCGATGGGCGCTCCCCGATTGCTCGCAACTGGATCGACTACTTCCTGGCCGACGGCTGGGAGGTCCACCTCGCCTCGACCTTCGCCTGCCGACCCGACCCGCGCCTGGCGTCTTACACTTTTATCCCGGTGGCCTTCAGCGCCGCCAAGCAGGCCGCCCCCCCGCCCGGCGCCCCCGCCGCGCCGCGCCGCGCCGCGCCCTTGTGGAGCGCCCGGTTGGTGGGCCTGCGCACCGGCGTGCGCCAGCTGCTCGGCCCGCTGACCCTGCCTGCCGCCGCCCGCCGCCTCAGCCGACTGGTCGACCGGCTCCAGCCCGACCTGCTGCACGCCATGCGCATCCCCTTCGAGGGCATGCTGGCCGCCCAGGCCCGGCCGCGCCCACCGCTGCTGGTTTCGGTGTGGGGCAACGACTTCACCCTGCACGCCCGCTCCACCCCCTGGATGGCGGCGCTCACCCGCCGCACGCTGCGCGCCGCCGGCGCGCTGCACGCCGACTGCCGGCGGGATGTCCGCCTGGCGGGCGAGTGGGGCTTCGCGCCCGGCCGCCCGTCGATCGTGCTGCCCGGCGCCGGCGGCCTGCAGCCCGAGATCTTCTATCCCCCATCCGAGCCGGTCCGCCGGCCGCGCCTGGTGATGCCGCGCGGCTTCCGCGCGTATGTCGATAACCGCCTGTTCTTCCACAGCCTGCCGGGCGTGGCCCGCTGGTTCCCCAGCTTACAGGTCGTCTGCCCGGCAATGGCCGGGGAGCGCCAGGTGCTGGACTGGATCGAGCAGCTCGGCCTGCAGCAGCATGTGGAACTGCTCCCGCCCATCCCGCGCCCGCAGATGGCCGAGCTGCTGCGCGGGGCGCGCGCGGTGGTCTCACCCGCCACCCACGACGGCACACCCAACACCCTGCTAGAGGGCATGGCCTGCGGCTGCCTGCCGGTGGCAGGGGATCTGGAATCGCTGCGCGAGTGGATCACCCCCGGCGAGAACGGCCTGCTGCCCGCCCTTGACGGACCGTCCCCCGGCGGCGACTCGCCGCTCGCCCAGGCCATGCTGCGCGCCCTGCAAGACGATGCCCTGTGCGACCAGGCCGCAGCGATCAACCGCCGCCTGGTCACCGAACGCGCCGCCTATCCGATCGTGATGGCCGCCGCGGCCGATTTTTACCGCACGATCAGCGCCTGACCGGCTTCAGCCGCTTAATCGGCCTTAGCGACTTCGTTGAGCCGGTGGCGCAGCGCCTCGACCAGCGCCAGCACCCCGCGGCCGATCGGCTTACCGGCGTTCTCCTTGACCAGCATGAACGGCTCGCCCCGGTTGGCGGCGCTAATGGCGATCTCGCTCGAGGCGGGGATCACCGCCGCCACCGGTTGGTTGAACGCGTTGCCCACCTTCTCCGGGTCGATGCTCACGCGCTGGTCGAACTGGTTCATCACCACCACCAGGCGCTTCGGGTCCAGGTTGAGCGCCGGAGCCAGGTCCAGGAATTTGCGCATGCGCGAGATCGACGGGATATCTTGCGTGGTCACCAGCGCCACCAGGTCGCTGCTGTCCAGCGCCGCCAGGGTCACATCGGTCAACCGGCGCGGCGTATCCACGATCACATAGGCGAAAATGCCGCTCAGGTAGCTGAGCAGCTGGCTGAACTGCGGCCCGGTGACCAGCTCGCTGCGCTCTGGGCGCGAAGGCGCCAGGATCTTGACCCCCGACTCGTGCGCGGCCAGCACTTCTTCCACCAGTTCGTTGTCCAGCTCTTCCACCCGCGGGGCCAGGTCCAGGATGGTGTTCTTGGCCTGCACGTTGAAGAAGATCGCCACATCGCCAAACTGCAGGTTGGCATCCACCACCACCACCCGGTTGTCGGCAGTGTACAGCGCCACAGCCAGGTTAGCCGCCAGCGTGGTGCAGCCGCTGCCGCCGCGCGGGCTGTACAGGGTGATGATCTTGCCCCGCCCCGCTGCAGCCGTTTCGTGCAGCACGCGCATCCCGCCAGCACTGACCGGCGGCGGCACGTTCTCGCGCTCGCGCCGGGCAAACTCGCCGGCCCGCTGCACCGCCGCCACCAGTTCTTCAATCATCGGCGGTTTGGCCAGGAAATCACGCGCCCCGGCGTTCATCGCCCGCCGGATGTAATCCACATCGTCCTGCACGGTCAGGATAATGATCTGCGCGTACGGGACTTCCTTCTTGATGATCCCGGTTGCCGTGATGCCGTCCATATCCGGCATATTGACATCCATGATCACCACGTCTGGGCGCAGTTCCTTAACCAGGTCAATCGCCTGCAGCCCGTTGGTGGCTGTCCCGTCCACTTCGATGTCTTCCTGGAAGCGCAGCGTGCGGATGACCGTCTCGCGCGTCTGCGGGATGTCATCCACCACCACCACGTGGATCTTGTCTTTGGCCCCCGCCGGGCGCACCGCCGGCGGGCGGCTGAAGATTTCCATCTTCCCCTGCCCGGCCGGTTTCAGCGCCGGCTCGATCGCCGGCAGCGGGGTCGCCGGGGCCTGATCGGAGATCACTTCCGCCACCGAGCGCGAGGCCATCGTCGATGCCCGCGGCAGGTTATCCATCGACCGACCGCCGCTCTGCGTCACCCGCCGCACTGCCGGTTCACCTCCCGGTGCGGGCGCAGCCGGCGCAGCGCCGGGAGGCGGCTCACTGCCCGGCGCGGGCGGAGCTGCCGGGGCAGGCGCGCCGCCGGCCTCCGGGCGCGGCTTGCGCCGCAGCCCCCCGAACAGCCGGGCGAAGAAACCCGGTTTTCTGGCCGGCGGTTCGCTCACCAGGCTGTCGGGGGTGATGGGCGGCGAAAGTGGGGTGTCAACGGGCGGCGCGGCCGGGGCCGGCGGAACAGGCGGGGCTTCCCCAAACAGCCCGGAAGCATCGAACGCATCCACAGCCGGCAGGCGGTGCAGGTCGTTAATCCGGTCGGGGTAATACTGCAGCGTAAACGCCCGCCGGAAATCCTCCATCTCCCGCCCACCGCCAAACAGCCGGTGAAGCAGGTCCCACGCGCCCGGGTGATTGAAATCCTTGCGCAGGATTTCATCCAGGAGCTGGGCGCCCTTGCGCTTGTCCCGCCGCTGGTATGCTTTGACCGCATCATCCAGCAGGCTTTCGAGCTTTTTATCGACCATTGCGCACCCTCGTTGATCTCAGCCGGAGGCAGCCCTAGATGTGGATCGCCTGGCCCTCCGCCCCATGAGCGGCTTCCATTAACGTCTCGCTCAACGTCGGGTGAGCATGGACGTTGCGGGCAATCTCGGCCGGGGTCAGTTCCATCATCTGGGCCAGGGTCAGCTCTGGCAGCAGCTCGGTCACCTCCGGCCCCACCAAGTGCGCCCCCAGGATTTCGCCATACTTAGCGTCGGTGATCAGTTTGACCCAGCCGCTGCTCTCCCCCAGCCCCAACGCCTTACCGTTGGCCTGGAAGGGGAAGCGCCCAACCTTGATCTCGTGGCCGCGCTCTTTCGCCTGCGCTTCGGTCAGGCCGAAGGAGGCGATCTGCGGGCTGCAGTAGGTGGCGCGCGGCATCATCTCATAATTCAGCGTGATCGTCTCGTGCCCGGCGATGTTCTCGGCGCATACGATCCCCTGGGCCGAACCGACGTGCGCCAGCATCAGCTTGGCGGTCACGTCGCCAATCGCCCAGATGCCCGGCACGTTGGTGGCCATGCGCTCGTCGATCTCGATCGCCCCGCGCTCGCTGAGCTTGACGCCCAGCTCTTCCAGCCCCAGGCCGCGCCCGTTGGGCCGGAACCCGATCGCCACCAGCGCCTGCTCGGCCTCCAGCGCCTTCTCACCGGCCTCGCCCGACACCACCAGCTTCGCCCCGGTTTCCGTAGCGCTGATCGACTGCACCTTGTGCCCGGCCAGGATGTTGATCTTGCGCTTCTTGAACTCCTTGGCCACCAGGTCGCTCACTTCGGCGTCTTCCATCGGGGCGATGCGCGGCAGCATCTCGACGATGGTTACTTCCACCCCGTAGGCGTTCCATACCGTGGCAAATTCCAGCCCAATCGCCCCCGCGCCAATGATCACCACGCTCTTCGGCAGCTTCTCCTGCAGGATCGCCTCCAGGTAGGTGACGATCTTCTGCCCGTCGATCGCCCAGCCCGGCGGGACGGCCACGCTGGCCCCAGTAGCCACGATGATATTGCGCGTCTTCAACTCGGCGGTCTTGCCATCGGCATAATTCACGCTGACCGTGTCGCGGGCGGTAACCCGGGCTGTGCCGGTGTGGACCTCGATGTTGTTCTTCTTCATCAAGAAGCCGACCCCCTTGACCAGCCGCTCGGAGACCTGGCGGCTGCGTTTGACGGCCACAGAGAAGTCCAGGTTCAGGTTTTCAAACGAAAAACCGAACTCTTTGCCACGCTCCCGCAGGGTGTGCGCCACATCGGCGTTCTTCAACAATGACTTGGACGGGATACAGCCCACGTTCAGGCACACGCCGCCCATCCACTGCTTTTCGACCACCGCAGTCTTCAAACCCAGTTGGGCTGCCCGGATGGCGGCTACGTAACCGCCCGGGCCGGCGCCGATTACGATCACATCATACTCGCTCATGAACTCTCCTTGAAAAGATACTGCTTCACTGAAACAGAGCGCTCTTCGGTTCGAGGTCTCTGAATTTGGAAAGACTCCTCTTTAATGTTTCATTATAATGCAAACCCGGTCAAATATTTCAATTAATTAATCGCCGCTGGGCTGCGGCGCGGCAGGCGGCCCAAACGCCGCGTCTGGGCCGCCTGAACCGGCAATAGAACTGCTGACCGGCGTTAGCTCCAGTTCTGCAGCGTGTTGACCACGTGGGCCAGGAAGTGGTCGGCGCTGGCCCCGTCCAGGATGCGATGGTCAAAGGTCAGCCCCAGGTAGACCATCGGGCGGATGGCAATGCTGTCATTCCCGGCGCTGTCGGTCACCACCACCACGCGCTTCTGCAGCAGCCCCACCCCCAGGATGCCGCACTGCGGTTGGTTGATGATCGGGGTGGCGAACAGCGAACCGCTGATACCGTGGTTGGTGATCGTGAAGGTGCCCCCCTGCACTTCGTCGGGTTTCAACTGGCGGGCGCGGGCACGATTGGCCAGGTCATTCACCGCCCGCGCGATGCCCTGCAGCGACAGACCATCCGCCCCTTTCAACACCGGCACAATCAGCCCGGCCTCGCCCAGCGAGGTAGCCATCCCAATGTTGACCGCCCGGTGCAGCCGGATGCCCTCCGCAGTCCAGGAAGCGTTGACGGCCGGGAAGGCTTTTAGCGCCGCCGCCGCCGCCCCC
>JBJSYW010000588.1:0-3371 GCA_046089985.1 Chloroflexota bacterium | reverse complement strand
CGGCCCCGATCACCGGCAGCAGCTGCGGGGCGCACCCGGCGGCGCGCAGCGTCGACAGCGCCGCCGCCCCGATTTCGGGGTACATGTATTCGGTGAAGGCATCGGACAGGAACAGCACCGTCTCCCCGGCTGCGCTTTCTTGTTGGTTAATAGAAGACTTCAGATTAGATTTACCCGTGTGCTTGTTATTGGCTATGCGCATTTTATCAATTGCCGCCAGCCGCCGGGACGCAAATCGCGGCCAGCGCCGCTGCGCCGATACGCCCAGCCCACGCTCCAGCAGCCAGGCAAACCCGCGGCTGTTCATCACCCGGTTGGTCAGCGGGGCCAGCCCCCCACCCAATCGGGCGATCGGGCCGATATACCCAAACAGGTAATCGCGCAGCTTGCGGGTATGCCTACGATAATAATGGTCCAGGTAATCGTATTTCAGCTTGGCGACGTCCACACCGGATGGGCACTCGGCCTTGCAGCCCTTGCACGCCAGGCACAGGTCCAGCGCCTGGTAGACCGCCTGTTCGCCCTGCTCCGCATCGGGGAAGCGCCCGCTGATCAGCGCCCGCAGCAGGTTAGAGCGCCCGCGCGTCGAATGCAGCTCTTCCTGGGTGGCCTGGAACGACGGGCACATCACCCCTTCCGCCTTGCGGCACACCCCTGCCCCATTGCACTGCTCGATCGCCGGCGCCAGCCCAGCCTGGGGGCTGAAATCCAGGTTGGCGGCCCAGGCACGCGCCTGGTAGGCGCCGCCAAAACGCAGGTTTTCATCCATGCGCGGGGGCGGGATGCGCTCATCCGGTGATACCATCTTGCCCGGGTTGAAGAGGTTGTGCGGGTCGGCGGCCTGTTTCAGCAGCCGGAAGGCGGCGTTGATCTCTGCTCCAAACATCTGCGCGTACCACTCCGAGCGAGCCAGCCCATCGGCGTGCTCGCCGCTGACCGCCCCACCCAGGCTGAGCGTCAGCGTGACCGCCGCCTGCGCCACGCTGCGCATCTGCGCCACGCCGGCAGCCGTCTTCAGGTTCAAGATCGGGCGGATATGCAGGCAGCCGGCCGAGGCGTGCCCGTAATTCTCGCCCTGCAGACCGTGCTCATCCAGGATCCGCTCCATGCCGCGCACAAACTCGCCCAGGCGCTCCACCGGCACCGCCAGGTCCTCAATAAATGAATACGGCCGCCAATCGCCCGGGCGCGACATAATCAGCCCCAGGCCCACCTTGCGCACGGTCCAAATCTGCTTCTGCGCCGCAGCGCTCTCGGCCAGCAGCCAGCGCCCACCCGGGGCCAGCCGCTGCCGCAGCTGCTCGGCTTGGGCGCGCAGCTCGGCCGGGTTGCTGCCGGAGAACTCGACCACCAGCATCGCCGGCGGCTCATCGCCCGGGCCGCCCAGCGCATTCAAAATTGAGAGTTGGGCGGCGTAGGCCGGCACCGAACGGGCCAGCTTCACCAGCACCCCAGGGATCAACTCCACCGCGGTCGGACCGGACTCGAGCGCCGGCGGGGTGGCTTCGCAGGCTTCCGCCAGGCTAGGGAAGGCGAAAGCCGCCAGCACGGTCTGGCGAGCCAGCGGCGCCAGGCGGATGGTGAGCTGTTTCATCACCGCCAGCGTGCCCTCCGATCCGGCCAACAGTTGGGCCAGGTTGATCGCCCCAGGCGGCAGCGGCGGGTAAGGCAGGCCACCGGTCGCGGCGGCGTCCCAGAAGGGCGGGGCGGACGGGGTCCATGGCAGCAGGTAGTTCAGGTTATAGCCGGAGGCGCGCCGCCAGGTTTTCGGCCAGCGCCGGCGGATCGCCTCGCCATAGTCCGTCCGGATGCGGTCCACCGCCTGCAGCACGGCCGCGCTGCGCCCGCTGTACGGGCTTTCGCCGGGCGCAGGCGCGGCAAACGCGCCGCCGGGGCCGGGACAGATTTCCCCCCAGCGCGCCTGTGTCCCATCCGACAGCAGCACCTCGGCGGAAAGGATGTGATCGGCGCACATACCGTACACAATCGAATGCGCCCCGGCGGCGTTGTTCGCCATGCTGCCGCCCAGGGTGGCGCGCTCGGCCGAGGCCGGGTCGGGGCCAAACTGCAGCCCGTGCCGGGCAAGGGCCCGGTTGAGGGCGTTCAAGACGATCCCCGGTTCCGCCGTGGCTATACGCATTTCGGGGTCCACAGCCAGCAGCCGGTTCAAATGCCGCGCTGTGTCCACGATCAGCGCTTCGCCCACCGCCTGCCCACCCAGGCTGGAACCGGCGCCGCGCGCCAGCAGCGGCACGCCGTGCCGTGCGCAGCCTTCCACGATCGCCTGCAGTTCATCAGTATGGCGCGGGAAGGCCACTCCCAGCGGCTCAACCTGGTAGATCGAGGCGTCGGTGCTGTACAGCAGGCGGGTGGAACGGTCGGTGCGCACGTCCAGCCCTGCTCTGCCCAGTTCGTGCATCAGTTGGTTCAGCGCGGTGTCGGGGATCATATCTCCGCATTATACCCCGCCCACGCGCACCCGGTCGCGCGGGTAGATTATATCTAATATCTAACTTCCCCATGATGATCGTCACATTGACGCCCCTACCTAAGCGGATTACACTTTTCCATACGAAATCGCTTTGCTGGAGTATTCCCGCCAGGCGATGTTTCATTTCAACCGCCGGCGATGGAGCCCGGCAGACCAATCCTTTCGGAGAGCATAACCTGTATGAGCATCAGTAAACTTGCAAGGTCCATCGCTCCCTCCCCCACGTTTGCACTCAACGAAGAAGCCCGCCGCATGCGCGAGCGCGGCGAGCCGGTCGTAAACATGGGCATTGGTGAGCCAAAGAACAAGACCCCAATCAATGCAGTGCTGAGCACATCCACCCTGCTCACCGGCGGCGATGTCAAGTACACCCCGCCCGATGGCACTCCGTCGTTGAAAAAAGCCATTATCCGCTACACCGAAGAAAATTATGGCCGCTGTGTCGAGCCCGAGAACGTGGTTGTCTCGTCCGGCGCCAAGCAGTCTCTGTTCAACATCCTGTACTCGATCCTGAACCCGCAGGATGAAGTGGTAATCCTGGCGCCGCACTGGGTCTCCTACCCCGAGATGGTGCGCATGTGCTACGGCGTGCCGGTGATCGTGACCCCCGAGGACGGCACCTTTATCCCGCGCATGCAGGAGATCGAAAAGGCGATTTCGTCCTACACCCGGGCGATCATCCTCAACAGCCCCAACAACCCGTCCGGGGCGGTCTTCCCGCCCGAGCTGGTGCGCCAGATCGTTGAGCTGTGCGAGCGCAAGCACATCTACCTGATCATGGACGACATCTACCACAAGCTGGTCTTCGGCGCGGCGCGCGCCGTGCCGGCCTACACCTATACCGATAAGTCGGTCGAAGACAGCATGGTGATCACCGTCA
>JBJSYW010000587.1:0-12291 GCA_046089985.1 Chloroflexota bacterium | reverse complement strand
TCGCGCAGCAGGTCGCGAGCGCGGTAGGTGACCACGCACACCGAAACGTCGACCGGCGGCTGAGAGGCGCTCATCCCCGATCCGCCGCCCGTCCCGGCCGGCTGTCCAACACGGTCTGATAGATCTTCAAAGTCTCCAGTGCGGTGCGCTGCCATGTAAATTCGGCCGCTCGACGAAGCCCCCGTTCTCTCAACTCCTGGCGCAGCTCGGGCTGCGCCAACAAGGCAGCCATCGCCTGTGCCAGAGCCGGCGCGTCTCCGGGCGGGGTCAACAAGCCGGCCGGGCCGACGTTATCCAACATCGCCGAGATCCCCGTCGTCACCACCGGCGTGCCGCAAGCCATGGCTTCCACCGGCGGAAGACCAAACCCTTCGTAAAGTGATGGATAGACAAATACCTGGGCCAGATTATAAACCAAAGGCAGATCTTCTGCCGGGACGTATCCGGCAAAATGGACCTGCTGCTGCAGACCGAGCTGCTCGACCTGGCGCAGAACTGCTTCATAGCCCCAGCCCATGCGTCCCACCACCACCAGCGGCGGGGCAGCGGGGCGCGGCAGCCCGGCATAAGCCTGCAGCAGCAGCGGCAGATTCTTGCGCGGCTCCACCAGGCCCACGTTCAACAGGAAACGCTCAGGCAGGTTGTAGCGCGCCCGGCAGGCTTCCAACGCGGCGCGATCGTCGATTGGGCGAAAAGCGCTGGACAGCCCCAGCGGGGTGGTGAAGATGCGCCCCGGGTCGATCCCCAGGATGCGAACGGCGTCCCGGCGGGTCGACTCAGAGACCGCTGCCAGCGCCCGGGCGCGGCGGGCGCTGAAGCGCATCACCGGCGGGAAGAACAGGCGCTTGGCGCGGGTGTGCAGCTCCGGAAACAGGAAGAAGGTCAGGTCGTGGAAGGTGACCACCGAGGGGCAGGGCAGCCACAGCGGGCGGGTATAGTGCAGCGAATGCAGCAGGTCCAGCTTCAGCCGGCCGGCCAGGACAGGCAGGCCGAACTGCTCCCAGGCCAGCCGCCGGGCCGGGCTGCGATCAGGCTGCAGCGACCAGGCCAGGCGCGGCAGCGGCTGCTGCTCGATCAGCCGCCGGCCGCTGTGCTGGGCGATGATGATGAACTCGTGCTCGCACTCCAGTTCAGCCAGGGCGCGCGCCAGGTGGAGGATGTAGTTGCCGGCGCCCACCGGGCGCTCGGGCAGCGGCGTGACGTCGATACCAATCCGCATCAGGGCTTCTCCTTCACGGGCGTGACAGCCGCCAGGCGAACCCGCGCGCCAGGCGGTAGAGCAGGCCGCGCGGTCCTTCCTGGCGCAGCAAACCGGCGGCGCGCCGGGGCCAGGCTTCCGGACGCCCGGGCGGCGGCGGAACTGCGCCATCTTGCCACTCAGGCAGCGCCTGCCAGGCGCCCTGCGCCAGCCAGGGCATATAGGTTGAGCGGACGATATCCCAGGTGAGCAGCGGCAGGCCGCGCCAGACCAGCGGCAGCGGGGCGGTCAGCTGCGGCCGGAACAGCTCCACATCGTCAATGGCCCGGCGGGCTTGCAGGGCGGCGCGCTGCTGCAGCAGGGACGGCAGCTGGGCAAAGTACTCCCGGCGAGCCAGGCGGTAGGCGCGCACCTCGGCCGGGCGGCGGCGCAGCCAGGCCAGGGCCAGGCGCAGGGCGTCTTCCAGGCTATAGTTCAGCGCGAAGCGCCGGCGCTGCGCATCGCCCAGCAGCAGGGTGATCCAGTGCAGCCGGCCGTAGACCACCCGCTGCAGCTTGGCGTCGGCTAACCCGGCCGGCGAGCCGTCGGGGACGCGGCTGCTGAAGGCATGGTATACCACCGCCTGATGGGCCGGCAGCACCCGGTAGCCCAGCAGGCGCGCCCGGTAGCACCACTCGCTGTCTTCATAATACATCACAAATCCGGCATCCAGCGGGCCAACCGCTTCAAAAACCGGGCGCGGCAGCAGCGCCGCGGCAAAGCAGGCCGAGGGCAGCTCGGGCAGGTGATCGAACTGGCCCAGGTCCAGGTGACCCAGGCCGAAATCTGCGCCCCAGGAAAACGCCCCCACCAGGTTGCCCAGCCCGTTCAGAAAGGCCGGCGCCCACAGGAAGCGCAGCTTGGCCGCCGCGGCGGCGCAGCGCGGGTCGTGGTGGGCGGTCACCAGCAGCCAGCCCACCGCCTGCGGGTCGAGCGCCACATCCGGGTTGAGGACCAGCAGGTAATCGCCGTGAGAAGCCTGGACGCCGGCGTTGATGGCGCCGGCCAGCGGCTGGAGCGTCTCCAGGCGCAGCGCGTGGATTTGCGGGTAGCGGGCAGCGGTCCAGGCCAGCGAATCGTCGGACGAGGCGTTATCCACCAGCACGACCTCCAGCCGGGGGTGCGATTGGCGTGCGAGCGACTCGAAGCAGGCCGGCAGCCAGGCGCGGCTGTTGTAGCTGACCACGATGACCGAAACCAACGCATCGACGGGCGGCGGGAGGCTTTCGTCCGGGTGGACGGTTTGGGGCTGCAGCCCGGCAGCGCGCCGCTCTAACAGTCCGGCCTGCGCCAGGCAGGCCAGCCCGGCAGCCGCCTCGGCCGGCGGCAGGCCCAGGCCGGCGGCCTGCTGCAGCGCGCCGGGCAGATCGCGGCCCTGGGCAGACTTCCACACAGCCAGCATGCGGCGGTCCAGCGCCACCCGCCCGCCCTGCGGCAGGCTGAGCAGCGGCCGCCCGCCGGCGTGCGACTGCTCCACCCCGCTTGGGGAGTGATAAATGAATGTCACCGGCGCGCCCCCCGCAGCCGCCGGCCGAGGCGTCCAAGCAGGAACGGGCGCAGCGGGTGGCGGTCCAGCAGCCGCTCCAGTTCGGCCAGGTCGGCGTGGATTTCGGCCTGCACCACGCGGCGCTTGCGCAGCGCGGCCGGCAGCCCGCGCAGCGCATCCCAGCGCGCCCGCAAGACGGCCCGGCCGCGGCCGCGGCGCATATAATTCAGCGTGATGCCCAGGGTGGTCAGCAGGTGCATCGGCAGATACTTCCAGAACAGGCGCGTGGGCATGTCGCTGAAGTAAAGCCAGGTCAGGTTGCGCTGCACCTGGTAGACGGTGCGTCGGCTCTCCAGCCCATAGCTGGCCGAGAGCACATGCGCCACCACCGCCTCCGGCGCCAACCAACAGCGCAGGCCCATCAGGCGCAGGCGGAACCCCAGGTCAACATCTTCGAGGTGGCTGGTGAACTGCTCGTCAAAACCGTGCGCCTGGCGGAAGGCGCGCCGCGGGTAGACCACCGCTGCGCCGCTGCCGCTGAAGACTTCGACCAGGCCGGGGGCCAGGCTGTCCAACGGTTGGCCGGCCAGGCGCGGCCAGGCGCAGCCGCTGGCGTGCAGCGTATCCCCGGCGGCCTGGATTGTGCCCGGGTCACCGGCGTTAACCAGCAGCGAGGCGAAGAAGGAGTCATCCGGGCGGGCGGCGATGGCGCGCGCCAGCGCCGACAGCCAGCCGGGCTGGGGGAAGGCATCGTTGTTCAGGAAAGCCAGCCAGCGCCCGCGGGCATACGGCGCGCCGCGGTTGTTGCCCAGCGAGAAGCCCAGGTTGGACTCGAAACGGACCACCCGGAAGCCCGGGTAGCGCTGTTCCAGTCCGTCGGCCGAGCCGTCCGTCGAGGCGTTGTCGAGCACCAGCACTTCAAAATCATCGAAATCCTGGGTAGACAGCGCATCCAGGCAGGCGGGCAGCACGGCCGCGCCGTTCCAGTTCAGCACCAGGACCGAAATCAACGGCTCGCCGGCATCGAAAGACACCCCAGCCGGGCTGCTGCGCGGTGTTTCGCGGTCCATCTAGGCCGCCTCCCCGGCTGAGCGCAGCGCCTGGCGGTAGACCTGCTCCACCCGGGCGGCGTGTTCGGCGGGCGTGAGCACCTCCAGCGGGCCGGGGCAGGTCAGCCGGCCCAACAGGCCGGGTTGGGCAGCGCGGCGCAGCAGATCGGCCAGCCGGTCTGCATCGCCGGCATCGAACAGGAAGCCGTTGACGCCGTCGGTCACCGCCTCCGGCAGAGCGCCGGTGTTGGCGGCGATCACCGGCACGCCGGCGGCCTGCGCCTCCCGGGCTACCAGCGAGAACGACTCGGGCACCCGCGAGGGGACCACCAGCACATCCAGCCCGCGATAAATGGCCGCGCGCCGGGCGGGCGGGAACTCGCCCTGAAAAACGATGCGCGGGTCGCCGGCGGCGGCAGCCGTCAGTTGGCGCAGGTAGTGCGGCGGAGCGCCAGCCTGGCGGCCGTAGATCAGCAGGCGGGCATGCGGCGCTTCCAGGCGGCGAAAGGCTTGCAGCAGCAGATCCAGCCCCTTGGACGGCAGAAAAGCGCCGATGTAGCCTGCGCGCAGCGCCGCCGGATCCCCGGGGGAGGTCTGGCTGTCCAGCGGCGGTACAGGCAGGGCCGGGTGGTCCGCGCCCGGCTCGATCTCGATGCCCAGTGGGAGCACCTGCAGCCGGCCGGCTGGGAAACCGTTAGCCAGGTACTGCCGGCGCACAAACTCGGATGGGGCCAGGGCCAGGGACGTCAACTGCAGCGACTGGCTGAAAACCTGGAAACGCCGGTCGAAGATCTCGGGGCCGGCCTGCAGCACGCTGGCCTGGCCCGCCGCGCCGGGCAGCCAGGCGCGCAGCCGGCGGCGCAGCGCCGGGGTGCTGAAGCGCTTCACCCACCGCGCCAGCCCAGACAGCCGGTTGGCGGTCTGCAGGCCGGAGCCGCCGCCGCTGACGCAGGCGGCGCAGTCGACCCCATGCAGCGGCCCGGGACAGGCGCGGCCCTGCCAGTCGAGCAAGTTCACCCGCTGGCACAGCGGCCAGAAATCGTGCAGCGTGGTCACAGCCGGGATGCGGCGGGCGGCAGCCGCGGCGGGCAGTCCGACCGAGAGGAACGCCAGGTGGTTGAAATGCACCAGGTCAGGGCGCAGTTCGTCCAGGCAGCCGGTGAAAACCTGCTCCACCAGCGGGCTGGAATAGGACTCGGCAAACGAGGCGATGCGCTTATTATCGTTGACCACCCGCAGCACCCGCAGCCCATCTTCCCAGCCGTCCAGCGCCTGCCCATCCGGCAGGCCCAGGTCTGAGGCGCGGCAGAACACACTCACCTGCAGTCCACGCTGCTGCAGCCCGCGCGCCAGCGACTGGGAGTAGCTTTCAACCCCGCCCAGGTCACGCGGTGGGAACCCATTGGCGACAATCAGGATATGCATCGACGGTTCAAGTCAGGAATATTTGGGCGCTTACCCGGCTGCGGCAAGCGCCTGGCGATAGACATCTTCCACCCGTTCGGCGTGCTGGGCGGTGGTGAGCAGCGGCAGCGGGCCGGGCAGCTGCAGCGGCTCCAGCAGGCCCGGGTCGGCAGCCAGGCGCTCGATCAAGGCCGCCAGGCCGGGCACGTCGCCCGGCTCGAACAGGAAGCCGTTCTGCCCGGGCAGCACCACTTCCGGCAGCGCCCCGATGCGGGCGGCGAGGACCGGCTTGCGGTAGACCAGGGCTTCGCGGGCGGCGAAAGAGAAGGTCTCGGGGGCCAGCGAAGGGATCACCAGCAGGTCCAGGCTGTCGTAGACCGCCGCACGCTGCTCGGGTTGGAACGGGCCGGCGAAGCGCACGCGTGGGTCATGCGCCGCCAGCCGCTGCAGGTAGCGCGGGTAGCTGAGCGGCGGGATATCCAGCCGCCCATACAGTGTCAGCTGCACCGGCAGGTTGGGCGTCTGCTGCAGCGCTTTGAGCAGCAGGTGCGCGCCTTTGATGTGGATCAGCGAGCCGATGAAGCCCAACTGCAGCGGGCGGCGCGGCGCCCGGCGGGCGGGCAGCGGCTTAGGCAGCGGTAGCCCCAGCGGGATGACGGTAATGGCATCGGCCGGGCAGCCGTTGCGGCGGTACTGCTCGCGCACTGAGACGGAGCCCGCCAGGATGCGCTGCGCGCCCAGCAGCACGCCCTGGAGCAGTTGATTGCGCCGGCGAATGGAGGCCGCGGCCGGAGCGCGCAGGCTGCCCTGGCGTTCCCCACGCAGCAGGCCGCGCAGGCGGATGTACAACCGGTGGACCGGGGGGCCGCCGGCGATGCACGCCGGGCAGTCAACATCGTGCAGCGGACCCGGGCAGGCCTGGCCGCGCCAGTTGACCAGCTGCACCCGGTCGCACAGCGGCCAGTAATCGTGCAGCGAGATCACGTAGGGCAGGCCGCGCCGGCGGACCAGTTCCGGCAGACCGGCCGAGAGGGCAATCAGGTGCTGGAAGTGCACCAGCTGCGGCTGAAACTCATCCAGCAGGCGCTCAAACCAGGCCTCGACCACCGGATTGAGCAGTGTATCCGCCAGGCCGCGGGCCTGCTTGAAGTCGTTAACGATGCGATGGACCGGGTACGGCCCGCCGGAGTCTTGCAAGGCGGTTCCATCAGCCAGCACGGGGTTCGATTCGCGGCAGGCCACCAGCAGCCGGTGCCCGCGGGCGCGCAGCTCGCGGGCCAGGTCAGCCGTATAGATCTCTACCCCACCATAGGCAGACGGTGGGAAGCCGTTGGTCACCAGCAGGATGCGCATGACTGAGACAGGCCGGTTTATTTCCTCAGCAGCGGCAGGTAGATCAGGCTCCAGCCGCTGTTGGGCGGCAGGTCGAAAGCCGGCGTACCGCCGGGCCAGACCGTCCCATCGCGGGTCAGGGTGAAGCCCGCCCTGGCTTTACAGGCCCCGCCGCTGTCAGAGATTTCAATCTGGTAGTACCCCGGTTCGGCATCGGTGCTGCCCACGTCAAAAGCCACCGCCCCGCCGCTGCTGCTGAACTGCGGCGTACCCTGGATGAGCAGGATATTATTGACCGTGACGTCCAGCGCCGCCGAACTGGAGAAGTGCGTTCCCTGCACGGCGATCACGCTCGTCACCTGACCGCTGGACTGGTCCAACTGCAGGCTGGGCTGCACCGAGACCTGCACGATGACCTGGTCCACCCCGCCACCCTGCACAACCACATCGTACATACCACACAGCGTCGTATCAGACAGGCCAATCGTCAGCGTGATCGTGCCCCAGGGGGGCGTAACGGTGTGGCTGGACAGCTCAGCCGTCAGCCCGCTGTCTTCCGGGACAGAGACCGTCAGATGGACGGACTCGCTGGTCATCACAGTCAGTGTATGCTGCGAAACACCGCTCACCGCCGGCAAGCTGGCCTGCTGCGGCGTGATGGCATAGCTGGATTGGCCTTCGCAGTAGGTTGTTGGAGGCGTGGCTTCAGCCAGGCTGGGCAGGACTGAGTTGAAACTGCTGCTCGAGAGAGCCTGCTTATATGCCGTGGTAGCCGGCAGCGCCGAGACCAGGCTGTTCGGGCGGTCCATCGCGGTGACCCGAAAATCGGCTCTTGACGGGTCGGCGCTGGCGAAATCGTTGAAATACACCACCGCCCGCAGGAAGGGGAAGTCCGGCATCGACTGGTAGGCTTCGGTAATCCAGGTACTTTTGTTGGTAGGGGCAGCCCCACCGTTCACGGTGCCAAACTCGGCCAATATCTGCGGCTTGGCATATTTGCAGGCCAGGTCTTTCAACACATAGCGGAACTCGCTGGAATCATAGATCTGGTCGAAGGTGCGCCAGGGCGAAGACAGGTTGGTATAGTAGTTATAGCCGTCCACCGCCACCCAGTCGACGTAGGCGTCGCCCGGGTAATACTGGTCGCGGTCGTTCCAGGCGCTGGGCGGGTTGCTCCAATAGTTCGGCGACCAGACCCACTCGACGTTATCGACGTTCTGGGTGGCGAAGACATCGTGCACGTGGCGCCACATGCGCACGTAAGCGCCCGCGTCCTGGATGCCCTGGGTCGCCGGCGCCCAATCCACACCGTTGATGTTCATTTCATGGGCAAAGCGCAGCAGGATGCGCTCCGGGCGAGCGTCAAGCGCCTGGGCGAAGCGGCGGATGTACTCATCGCACACCCCAGCGGTGATATCGCCCAGCGGGATGCGCCCGGAATACTCCCTGGTGCAGCCGGGGGAACTGCCCGCCTGGGGCTGCCAGCTGAGCATGATCGCCGGGCCGCTGCTGCCAAACGTCTCGCGGATCTTGTTCATCAAGTAGGCATCAATGGCCGATCCATTGAAGCCGCGCGTGTTCCAGTTCATGAAGTACATTAAGATCCCGGCGTCTTTGCCGGCCAGCTTATTATAGGCCTGTAATGCAGTGCCGTACTGCTCAACCGGGGGGAGATGCACACCGTGGGTGATGCCCAGCGACTGCACCGCCAGCGGCGCTTGCGCCGTAAAAACCTGTGGAGCAGAAACCGCCGGGCGGCTCCAGGCGCCCAACGTCATCGCAGCGATGATCAAGATCGCAAATACCTGTCTGGCCTTCATAAGGCACACTCCCTTCTCTGATCCATAAGGACCGTATTCCCCAGGGAGGGTCAGCAGATCTTCGATGTTGTTTCGCCTGGTAAATATCGACCTTATCACCTATATTTATATCAAATTGTCAACCTCCCAGAAATAGGTAATTGGTCGTATTAATGCCGACCTATCATAGCTGTAAAGGCTACGTAAACTTTTTAGGATGCGCCAGAGGTCAGCTTTCCTGCAGGCGGGCCTGGCGGGAAAAGCGCAGCTTTAACCAGGGCGGCATCTGCTCCAGGTGAGCGCCCACCCAGGAGCCGCTGATGGTAGCCAGGTGCCAGGGGAAGCAGTACAGCATCATCGCCAGCTTGCGCGGCCAGGGATGAGCCGCGAAAAACGGCTGGTTCCACAGGAAGCGGCTGTCGCGCCACACCTGCAGCGGGATGCCGGCGAACAACCGCAGCCAGACCCGGTTATCATGATAAAAGCTGGGGCGGAACAGGCGGTTCATCGCGAAGGCGTGATCGACGTTCTGGCGGAACTGCTCGCTGAGCGGGTAGCTGTGCGAATGCAGGATCATCGAGGCCGGTTCGAAGACGATGCGGTAGCCCTGGCGCAGCACCTGGTCCGCCCACTGGGCATCCTCGCCGAAATCGGCCCGGCGGAAGGGGATTTTCTGCCACACGCTGCGGCGCAGCGCCGAGCTGGTATTCGAGAAGAAGATGTAGTGGAACTTATTGGCCTCATATTCAGCCGGCGAGGCGGGCATTTCTTTCACCAGGCGCTGCACGCCGCCCGATTGGGTGTGCTGGACCAACTGACGCACCGTCGACACCGAGGCGTTGGGGCGCGGAATATGCCGGCTGAAGACCCCAGCCACCCGCTCATCCTGCCGCAGCGGGGCAAGCAGGTTAGCCAGCCAGCTGCGGTCGTATGGCTGAGCGTCCTGGGAGAGGAAAACGATATAGCGGCTGGTGGAGCAGGCCAGGCGGATGCCCAGGTTGCGGGTATCGCCGTGGTTAAACTCGTGCGGCGGGATGCACACCAGGCGCACGGGGAAGCCCGCCAGGATCTCCAGCGAGCGATCACGCGAACCAGAATCGATCACCAGCACCTCAAAGGCGCAGTCGACCTCCTGTGAAAGGATCGCCGGCAGCGTATCCGGCAGGTACGCTGCGCCGTTTTTCACAGGAATCACGACCGTCGCCTGAGGCGCGCTTCCCGGCTGCGTTTCGATAACTCCCACTTCGTCCATGATAGAATCAGGGCCAAACTTGCAGCTTATGATACCACTTCCTTACGCTACAATCACCGAACCTGTCATCCAGCGCGCCAGAGAGCGCCCCAACCAGCTGTGCCTGGTGTTCATCAACGATGACGGCAGCGAAACCGCCATCACCACAGCCGAGTTCCACCGGCGCAGCGTACGCTACGCCCGGGCGCTGCAGGCAGCCGGCGTGCAGCCGGACGACCTGGTGGTGCTGGTGCTGCGCCACTCGCAAACGCTGCTGTACGCCTTCTGGGGGGCGCTGTACCTGGGGGCAGTGGCCTCGATCTTCCCCTTCCTAACCGAGAAGCTGGACCCGGAGCTGTACCGCCAACGGGTCAAGGAACTGGTGAGCCACTCGCAGGCCAGAGCCGTGATCACCTTCCCAGAGTTTAAGCAGCCGCTGCAGGAACTGCTGGCTGGGGCCGGCTGCCAGGTGCTGAGCACCGCCGAGATCTCGGAAGCCGGCCCGGGCGAAGACACGCTCGCGTTGGCCGGGCAGGCCGGGCGGCTGGCCTTCCTGCAGCACAGCAGCGGCACCACCGGGCTGCAGAAGGGCGTGGCGCTGACGCACCAGGCGGTGCTGAACCAGGTGCAGGCTTACAGCCAGGCCATCGGGCTGACCGGAGATGACCGCATCGTCAGCTGGCTGCCACTGTACCACGATATGGGGCTGATCGCCGGCTTTGTCATGCCGCTGGTAGCCGGGACGCCGCTGGTGCTGATGTCGCCATTTAAGTGGGTGCGTGACCCGAAAGCGCTGTTCCAGGCGATCACCCGCCACCGCGCCACGCTGTGCTGGCAGCCCAACTTCGCCTATAACCACGCCGCCCGGGTGGTGCGCCCGGCCGGCCTGGTCGGGGTTGACCTGAGCAGCCTGCGGGCATGGATCAACTGCTCCGAGCCGGTCTTCCATGACAGCCACCAGGTCTTCCTGCAGGCCTTTGCGGGCTGCGGCGTGCGCCCCGAGGCGCTGTCGACCTGCTATGCCATGGCCGAGAACACCTTCGCAGTTACCCAGCAGCCCAGCGGGCAGGCGCCGCGCCTGGACTGGGTGCAGACCGCCGCACTGCAAGCGCAGCGCCTGGCCCTGCCGGCCCAGGCCGGCGCAGCCGGCGCCAGCATTGTCGTGAGCTGCGGCCGTCCGATCCCCGGCACCGAAGTGCAGGTGTGCGACGCCGGCGGCCAGACGCTGCCCGAGCGGCAGGTGGGCGAGATCGCCCTGCGCAGCAGCTGCATGCTGGACGGCTACTACCGCCGGCCGGAGCTTTCGGCGGAAGCGATCCGCGACGGCTGGTACTTCACCGGCGATATGGGCTACCTGGCTGAGGGTGAGCTGTTCATCACCGGGCGCAAGAAAGACCTGATCATCGTCGGCGGCAAGAATATCTATCCCCAGGACTTGGAAGCGATCGCCAACCTGACCCCCGGCCTGCTGCCCGGGCGCTGTGCGGCCTTCGGGCTGCTGGACCCCAAGCTGGGGTCCGAGAACATCGTAATGGTGTGCGAGGTCGAAGACCCGCAGGCCAGCGAAGAGCAGCTGGCGGAAATTGAGAAAGAGCTGCGCCGGCGCATCGTCCAGCGCAGCGAGGTGGCGGTCAGCGATATTCGCCTGGTGGAGAAGGGCTGGGTGATCAAGACCTCCAGCGGCAAAATCTCGCGCGCTTCCAACCGCGAAAAATATCTGCGCAGCTTCTTCCCGGGCGCAGCCTGACCCAGGGCGGACGCTCCCGCCGAAAGGAACCGCATGACAGACACAATTGAAAGCACCCTGACCGGGTACCTGCTGAACGAAGTGATCAAGCGCCCGAATTACCGCCTGGGGCCGCAGGATGCGCTGGTCTCCAGCGGGTTGGTCGATTCATTCCACCTGGTGGACCTGGCGCTGTTTATCGAAGAGACCTACGGGGTCCACATCGACAACGCCGACCTGAACGCCGACACGATCGACACGGTGGAGCAGATCGCCGGGCTGATCCGCGCCAACCACGGCGGGTAGACCTGCCGCAGCCGGGGCAGGCTGTGCGACCAGACCGGCGCAGTCAGGGGAGATCGAACGCTTCGATCCAGTGCGGGTAGCAGTGCGCCAGGGTGCGCCCGGCGTGCAGTTCCTGCCAGGCGCGGCGGGCGATCTGCTCGCGCAGGTCCGGCGCCTCGATCAACCGGCGCAGCGCCTCCAACCAGGCGGCGGGGGTGCTCTCAGCCAGCAGCCCGGTGACCCCGGGCTGGACTGCAGCCCGGTAGGCGGGGATGGGCGAATAGATCCCGGCGGCGGCAATGGCGCTGTAGTCCAGGAACTTGATCTCTGACTTGGCCTGGTTGAAGGACGTATCAGCCAGCGGGGCCAGGGCGATGTCCCACTGCACACGGCTGGTGAACCACAGCATAAACAGCGGGTAATCCTGCTCTTCGCCCTGCGGGCCGATAAAGCGCACCGGCAGGCCGGCCAGCTTCTGGCGAGTGACGGCTTTGCCCAACATGCCGGTGAGTTCCAGCGACACCCGCCCGGGGTACAACCGGGCGATTTCAAACAGGGCCGGCAGCAGCAGCTCCAGGTCTTCGTCATGGGTGAGGGTGCCCATGCTGCCAATCACCAGCGGTCGGTCGATCAGCGGGCGGGCCGCCAGGCGGCCGGGCGGATCGGGGAAGCGCGGCGCCAGCAGCCGCTCATCCAGGGCGTGCGGCAGCAGCGTGATGCGCCGGGCGCGGGTCGCCAGGCG
>JBJSYW010000586.1:0-3646 GCA_046089985.1 Chloroflexota bacterium | reverse complement strand
GCATCCTGTACTTTGCTACGCTGGGGATCGGGGCGCGCAGCGCCCGCGGTGCGGCGCTGTTCGAGCCGCTGACGTTTGACTTCCAGGTGACCGGCGAGCTGCAGGTCAGCCAGGTCTTCCCCGCCCCCGGGGCGGTAGCGGTCGACAGCCAGGGCGTGATCACGGTCATCTTTAACCGCCCGGTGATCCCGCTGGGCATCGCCGAAGAGAGCGCTAACCTGCCCAACCCGCTGACAATCAGCCCCGAAACTCCCGGCAAGGGCGAATGGGTCAACACTTCGGTATACGCTTTCCGCCCGGACAACTTCCTCAGCTCCGGCGTGACCTACAATGTGACCGTCAACGCCGGCTTGCAGGACGCAGCCGGTGAGTCGACCCTGGCCCAGGCTTATTCCTGGCAGTTCTCCACCGCCCAACCGGGGGTGGAGTATTTCACCGTCTCCGACCGACTCTACAACCCAGAGCCCAACGCCGCCCGCCTGCTGCTGGACGAATACTTCTACGTGCGCTTCCTGCAGCCGATGGACCACCCGTCCACCGAAGCCGCTGTGTCACTGGGCGGCGGGATGGATTCCTTCAACTTCCGCTGGAGCGATGACTCGCTGGGGCTGTGGATCACCCCTACCCAGCGCTTGAAGCTGGACAGCCCGTATGCCTTCCAGGTCAGCGGCTCGAACAGCGCCGCACCGCGGGCGCTGCGCGCCCCGATCCCCAGCGTAGCAAAGTACAGGATGCCGCTCTCCAGCCGGCGCTCCGGTTGGAAGCTGAGTGTATCCTCGGTCATCCAAGTGACCCGTCCGGCTACCGGGCGGCCCTGCCCGTCGGTGACCTCCAGCGCTGCGGCGGTCTGCTCGGTATCCATCGGTTGGTCAAAGACCAGCTGCAGCGCCTTGCCGCCGGCCAGCTCTTGACCGGGGGCGGGGTACTGCTCGACTACCTGCGGCGGCAGCGGGCTGCCGGGGTCCGAGATCTGCAGTCCGGGTTGGGTGGGTGTGGCAGCCGGCGTATCGGACGCCGCCGGTGGCGGTGTGGCGGCCGCTTCGGTGACTTGCCCCGGGGTGGGGGATGGCGCGCCGATTTCAGGGGCTGCCGGGCGGCAGCCGCCCAGCAGCGCCAGGATCGTCAGCACAAGCAGCGCACGGTATAAGATGGATTGCATATTAGCCTCCGGTATCAGGCGCGAATCGAGCGTTGTTTTTGGGTCAGGGTTTAATTTCAACCACCACGCCGTTTTCAGCCCAATCATAGAGCTGGCGGGCGGCTTTCAGGTCCAGGATGATGCAGCCGTAGGATGCCGGTTGGCCCAGCACGTTGGCCCACAGGCGCTGCCCGTTCGACAGGGTGGGCAGCCCGTGGATGCCGTTCATAAAGCCGGGCCAGGCTTCATAGATGCCCAGGAAATCTGGCATGTACAGGTCCCAGACCGAGGCGTAGGCGTTTTTATCGTGGGTCTGCACCTGAAATACCCCCGGCTGGGTAGGTGAGCGGTCGATCCCGGTGCTGATCACGTGTTCGTTAATCTGCTGCCCGTCCTGGTAGATCCACATGCGCTGGTGCGTGATGCTGATTACGATGCGCTTGTTGGGCACCACTGGCAGCGGCAGCAGGCGGTCTTTGGAGGGAATGGTCAACTGCTGCCCGGCGCTGAGCGCATCCGGGTCCAGGTCCGGGTTGGCCTGGCTGATCATCCAATAGGGGATGCCCAGCTTCCAGCCGATCTTGAGCAGTGTATCGCCGGGCTGAACGGTGTAGCTGGTGGCGGGGTGGCTGATGATCGCCGGGTAGGGCCGCCCGGCGCGCAGCGCCTCGGCCAGCGGGGCGGCATTGCGCTCCCCGTCGATAAAGCGCCCGTCGCCCAGGCTGTCGCCCAGCCCCTGCAGGTAGCCGGCGACGCGCGCCTGGTCCAGCGCGGCCTGCGGCCCGGCCGCGCCGGGGACCACGGTCAGCCAGGCGGCGATAGTCTCCGGCGGCACCGGCCAGCTCAGGCGTTCGTCGCGCACCGGATCGTAGGCCTGGATGGTCAGCGGGGCAGCCAGCAGGCGCTGCGCATCGGCGATCGCCTGGGTGACATCGTTAACGGCCGGGATGACCGGCTGCGGCTGCAGATCCAACCGCCCGGCAGCCGCCACGCCGGCCGGGTCTTCCGCCAGGCGGCGCAGTGCGGCCTGCAGGTCAATCGTGTAGCCCAGCTGCCCGGGTACGGCGCTGATCTGCGTGCCCTGGATGCTCAACCCGGCGTCCTTGGCCGGCATGCTCAATTCGGGGACCAGCTTCTCCAGCCCGCGACGGGCGGTTTCTTCATCCAGCGTCACCACCGGGCTGACCGGCCAGGTCCCGCTCAAGGCCGAAACCAGCTGGGTCCATTCCAGCAGCATGGAGCCGCTGTGACCCACGGCATGCGCCCGGGCGGCGGTCTGCCCGGCGTCGATGCGCAGTCCCAGTTCGGCCGGGACGGCGCCGGCGGTCTGGATGCCGTTGCTGACGGCGATGCGCGATTCCCACTGCCACCCCGCCTGCAGCACCTCGGCCGCCTCGGCGCGTTTTAGCCCGCCCAGCGGCACGCCGCCCACCTGCACGCCGGGCAGGATGCGGTCGGAAGCCTGGTAATAGGCATACACCAGCGCCAGGCTCCCCAGGGCCAGCGCCAGCAGGCCCGACAGGCCCAACAGTCCCAGCAGCAGCGCGCTGCTGAGGGCCGGCGCGCCGCCCGAAGCATCCCGGCGGGCGGATTGGCGGCCGGCTGTGCGGCGCAGGGGGATACGGATCACCTGCTCCGGTTGGTCATGGTATTGCGGCGGGGCCGGGCGAGCGGCGCGCCGGTAGACGGCGGGTGGGGCCGGTGGGTGGTGCATTTCGGGGTAAGGCGCAGGGAGCCCGGAGCGGGCATTGCGATCTGCCATACGAAAATTAGACGCCCCATGCAGATATTTGGTTCCAGCGCCGCCCGGCGCGGCGCAGCTGCCTTGATTATAAACTGGAAAATTAAGCCTGAGTTGTTGGCAGGCGGGCCAAAACAAGTTATAATTTGTACAATTGAACGGCGGGGTGGATTTTCCACCCGCGCTCACCTTCGGGGCAGGGTGCGCGGCGGCGCAAGAAATCACGGCGCTGCAGCAATTCCCGATCGGCGGTACAGCCCGCGAGCCAGACCTACCCGCCTGTGGCGGTCAGCGATGGCAGGACCCGGTGAAACTCCGGGGCCGACGGTAACAGTCCGGATGGAAGGAGGTGGGCAAGGCTGCCGGCAGCTGTGCGGGTTAACCGAGCCTCTTACCGGGCTGGTTGGCTGCGCGGGCGCTAATGGTCCTTGCCTGATGGTTCAAAGCCCCGGATTGTATTCTGGGGCTTTTTTGTTTGCCGTGCGGTGAGAACAGGCCTGGAGATGGAAAGCTTATCGAAAAAACTCCCGGTGGTTGAGCCGGAAACGCAAAAAACAGGCGCCCGGGGCTACACCCCCTGGCTGACCCCGATCTGGCTGGCAGGGGCGCTGCTCGCCTGGCAGCTGGCGGTCGAGCTGTTCGGCCTGCCGGCTTTCATCCTGCCGCCGCCCGGGTTGGTGTGGGGCAAGCTGCTGGCTGCCCTGGTCGACGGCACGCTGCTGCGCCACGGCCTGGTGACGCTGGGCGAAGTGCTGGCTGGGCTGGCG
>JBJSYW010000585.1:0-3980 GCA_046089985.1 Chloroflexota bacterium | reverse complement strand
GCAATGCCGAACATCCGCGACGCAGCTGTGTTGAAAAGTACGACGCGGCCGCCGGCGTCGACGGTAACGATGGCATCGCGCACCGATTGGATCATTTGCCGAAGTTTCTCGTCGCTTCGCTGCAGCGCCCGGGTCAAAGCCTCTTGGCGTATGCGGTTGCGCACGAGCAGAACCGACGTCCCGATAATGCCGGCGACCAGCAGCAGGAGGCCGGAAATCACTGGGCCGGTGATTTGCCGCCAAGGCATCAGCGCCTCCTGTTCGTCGACGGCAACGCCTATCTTCAACGGGTAGTTGGCGACCGCGTGGTAGGCGATCAGACGGCGCGCCCCGGTCGCTTCGTCGGTGTCCACCAGCACGGACTGCGTCCCATCTTTCATGGGCGCCAGGGTGAAGGCATCGCGCCCGCTCCTGCCGAACGCATGTTCGTCATGAGGTGTTCCCGCCAGCAGCATCCCGTTGGCCGTCAGCAGCTGGATCTTGTCGACAAAATGGAGGCGGATGCCGGCATAAAGGTCCTCGAAGTGCTTGATGCTGATCGCTGCGGCCAGAACGCCGCGGAATCCGCCGTCGCGGTCGCTCAGTCGCACGCTGACGTAGAAAGTCCACTCGCCGTCGTTCTTCGCCTGCTCGGGCAGAGAGATGAAGATCTCATCCGTGGCGCCGTCGGCGTAATGACGGAAAAAGCTACGTTCGCTGACCGCCAATCGACGGATGAAATCGCTGCGCGACGAATTGGCGACCATGCCGTCGCGGTCAACCACGACCATCGATTTCACCTGCGGCAGCCCTGAGACGCGATTCCGCAATAACCAGTTGACCGGCTGGCTGTCGAGGCTCAACTGCTGGCCGATGGCGTCCGAGAGATTCTCGCTGGTACTCCGCATCATCAGGGTAATGCCCTGGAAAGTACGGGTTGTCTGCTCGGCAAGTACCTGGCTGAGGCTGGACAGTCCGTCATTGGCCCGTTCGAGTTCGCGCTGGCGCAGGTCGAGCAAAAGGGTAGCCGTTGCGACGACCATCACGAGAATCAGCGCGCACGCTAGCAGGATCGTCGTCCTGGCGGAAGACTTTGCACGCAACAGGTTCATGAGGACAGATGCGCGCAAAGGCAAGGAACCCTCTGGCCAGATTGGCAGCCGGAGACGGGAGGGCGGATTCCGATGTGGTCGGTGATCACCTCGGGCGGGTCTTGCAGGTCCGAGTCGATCATCACCACTGCCTGGCCGCGGCTGTAATCCAGCCCGGCGGTCACGGCCAACTGGTGACCGAAGTTGCGAGCGAAGATCACCGGGCGCACGTGCGGATCTGCGGCAGCCAGCTGGCGCATCAGCTCGGCCGAGCTGTCGCGCGAACCGTCATCCACCAGCACCAGCTCCCACGGCTCGCCCAGCGCTTCCATCACGGCTTTGACGCGCCGGTAGAACTCGGGCAGCGAGCCGGATTCATTGTACACCGGGGCAACGACTGAGAAAGTGGGTTTCATAAAGGTATCAGCGATTCTACAGCGCCGGCCGCCTGGCGGGCAGCGACAAAAGGCATGTCTTTCTTAGTAAGATGTCAGACAAATTTTACCACACACCCGGGCAGCCGGCGGTCCGCGGGGCGACCAGGCAGCTGGCTGCCCCGCGGCGCATCGGCTGGACTCAGCCGAGGATCTTCTTCACTGCGTCCAGCGTGGGCTGGATGATCGGGGCTTCGACTACCGCCTGCATGGCGGCGCGCACGTCCTTCAGGCCGCTGCCGGTGTTCAGCACCAGCACATGGTCCTGGCTGTTCACCAGGCCCTGCTGCACGGCCTTAACCAGCCCGGCATAGGCGGTGGCGCCGGCCGGTTCGGCAAAGATGCCGGCCTTGCCCATCGCCGCGATCGACGCCAGGATCTCCTGGTCGCTCACCAGCAAGTAGCGTCCGCCGGTCTGCGTGGCGGCGCGCACTGCACGCACGCCATCGCGCGGCAGGTCGACCGAGATGCTGTCGGCCAGCGTCTTGGCCGCCACCGGCACGATTGTCTCGTTCCCGGCGAAGAAGGCATTGGCGATTGCCGCCGAGCCTTCCGCCTGCACGCCGATGATCTGCGGGGCCTGGTCGATCCAGCCCAGCGCCAGCAGGTCGCGGAAGCCCTTGTGGATGCCGGAGATGATGTTACCGTCGCCGACCGAAACGAACACCTTCAGATCGCCCAGCGGATATTTCTGCTCGCTGGTGCAGTACCACTCCCAGATCTCCAACCCGGCGGTCTTCTTGCCTTCGGCGGTGAAGGGGTTGTAGCCCGTGTTGCGGCAGTACCAACCGAATTCCTGGGCGGCCTGGATGGTCAGGTCAAAAGCATCGTCGTAGCTGCCGTCGACCAGCAGTACTTTGGCGCCGAAGATCAGCAGCTGGGCGATTTTGGCCGGCGGGGCCGTCTTGGGGGCGAAGATGACCGCTTTCTGGCTGACCGCCGCGGCCATGCCCGCCAGCGCTGCGCCGGCGTTGCCGGTGGAGGCGGTGGTCACCACCTCGGCGCCGATCTCGCGCGCCCGCCCAACCACCACCGCGCTGGCGCGGTCTTTGAATGAAGCCGTGGGGTTGCGGCTCTCATCTTTAATGAAAATCTGCTCCAGCCCCAGGTCGTGCGCCAGGCGTGGCGGCGCGAACACCGGCGTCCAGCCGGCGGCGCGCAGCGTGGTGCCCAACCCACCCGGGTCCGATACCGGCAGCAGCGGCAGGTATCGCCACAGCGACGCCTCGCCGCCCGGGCGGTAGCCCGCCGGCCCCAACTCCTGGTGGATGCGCGCGACGTCCAGCACCACATCCAGGTTCCCGCCGTCTTTCGGGCAGGTGTAGGTGACCTGGTCGGGCAGGTATTCCTGCCCACACAGCGAACAACGGTAGCCTACGAACTTGCTCATCAATGCTCCTTTTGATGGTTTTTGCGTGAATTGCCCCTATTGTATCATTTAATTGTCAGACAAATGGAGCGGGTATCCGGATTCTCGAAAATTCAACTCACCCCTCCACCCGGGCGACCAACCCAAAGTGATCGGACGGGTACAGGCGCGGGTCATGCGCGGCCGGGGTGTTGAGCGCCACCTGGCAGTCCAGCACGCGCAGGCGCTGATCGACGAAGATATAGTCCAGCACGCCTTTCCAGCGCAGGTTCAGATAGCGCGGCCGCAGCAGCACAAAGAACCCCAGCAGCGTCTTGGTCACCGCCCAGGGCGAGCGCCGCAGTGGGGTGGGGCTGGTGAACTCCGGCTCGTGCCCATGCACCGCCATGAACGCCGATTGGGTGTCTTGCAGCATGCGCAGCACCGGGCGCGTCTCGGGCGTGCTGTTGAAATCGCCGCACACGATGAATGGCGGCTCGCCGGGCAGCCCGTGCAGCCAGCCCAGCACCCGCTCCACCTGTTTCAGGCGCGGCGCCGACTCGCCTGGCTGCCAGAAGAAATGCCCGTTGGCAACCACCACCGCCTGCCCATCCAACTCCACACGGATGTACTGCGCCACACGCTGCTGGTAAACCAGGTCCAGCCAGCCCTGCTCGATAATCGGCCGACGTGACAGCAGGGCGATGCCCTCCTGGCCGCGCTCGACGCCGGTCTTGGGGGTCAGGTAGACATGCGGATAACCGGCAGCCTGGGCCAGCTCGGCGGCGGTGTTGCGCGGCAGCTTGACCTCCTGCAGCGCCACCACATCCGCGGCCAGCGTCTGCAGCCCCTCCACCAGCAGCGGGCGGCGCTGCTCCCAGCGCGATAGGTCAGACAGCAGGTTGATCGTGACAACCTTGATTTCGGCCATACATCCTCCCCAGGCTGCCGGCGCAGCGGCGGGCCTCACCCGGCCCATTATACCGCTGCGCCGGCGGCCCGTATGTAGGGCCGCGGATGACAGGTCGCCTCAGCGCCCCTGCCGGATCAGCGGCAGGTACGCCCGGTGGGGCGGCAGCGACTGCAGCCAGATGTTCAGCCCGCTGATGCCCCAACTTTCATCTTCGA
>JBJSYW010000584.1:0-2555 GCA_046089985.1 Chloroflexota bacterium | reverse complement strand
TGCAGCGACTGGGTGCCGCCCATCACCGCCGCCAGGGCCTGCAGCGCCACGCGCACCACGTTGTTCTCGGGCTGCTGGGCGGTCAGGGTAGAGCCGGCGGTCTGGGTATGGAAGCGCAGCATCCACGAAGCCGGTTTTTGGGCGTGGAAGCTCTCGCGCATGATGCGCGCCCACATGCGGCGGGCGGCGCGGAACTTGGCCACTTCTTCAAGGAAGTTGTTGTGGGCGTTGAAGAAGAAGGACAGCTGCCCGGCGAAGCCGTCAACATCCAGCCCGGCGTCGATGGCAGCCTGGACGTAGGCGATGCCGTCAGCCAGGGTGAAGGCCACTTCCTGGGCAGCGGTCGAGCCGGCTTCGCGGATGTGGTAGCCGGAGATGCTGATCGTGTTCCAGTGCGGCACTTCGGCCTGGCAGTAGCGGAAGACATCCGCAATCAGGCGCATCGAGGGGGCGGGGGGGAAGATATAGGTGCCGCGGGCGATATACTCTTTCAGGATGTCGTTCTGGATGGTGCCGCGCAGGGCCTTCGGCTCAACTCCCTGGCGCTTCGCCACGGCGATGTACATCGCCAGCAGGATCGAGGCCGGGGCATTGATGGTCATGCTGGTAGAGACTTTGCCGAGCGGGATCTGGTCGAACAGCAGCGCCATGTCTTCCAGCGAAGAGATCGACACGCCCACCTTGCCCACCTCGCCCATCGCGATCGGGTCGTCGGCGTCGTAGCCGATCTGGGTCGGCAGGTCAAACGCTACCGACAGGCCGGTCTGGCCCTGCTCAAGCAGGTAGCGGTAGCGGCGGTTGGATTCCTCGGCAGTGGCAAAGCCGGCATACTGGCGCATGGTCCAGAAGCGGCCGCGGTACATGGTAGGCTGCACGCCGCGGGTGAAGGGGTATTCACCTGGGAAACCCAGTTGTTCCATGTAATCCGGGTCCGGATCGGCCGGGGTATGGACCGGCGGGAGCGGGATGCCGGAGGTGGTTTTGAACTCGGATTTGCGCTCGGGGAAGCGCTTCAACAGCGGGCCCCGGGTCTGCTCTTCCCAACGTTTTTGTTCAGATTCTAGCGTCATTACGTACCTCTTTAATCAATAGATGACCTTTGCAAACCAGTATACACGAGCTTTGCAGCGCTGGTAAGAGAGATTCGTACCGGGTTGGTTGTGATATCTCTCATGGATTGGGCGCGCGGCACGGGCGGGATTGGGCCCAGCTTTCTATTTCTATTGCAGAGGCGGGTATAATTTGCACTAATGAATCGCCGTTTGATCTTAATCCATACCTGCCTGCTGCTGACCGCGTTAACGCTGGCGTTGAGCAGCTGCAACCTGCCGGGCGCCCCGGCCCAAACCGCCACCCCGCCGGGGGAGGCGATAGGCAGCCAGGCGCCCACGCCCGGCGACAGCGCCGGGCAAAGCCAGACCCCGGCAGTGGAGTCCCAGGTCCCGGTGCAGCCCAGCCCCACCCCGCTGCCGCTGGCGGCGCGGGTCAACGGGAGCGAGATCTCGCTGGCTGAGTACGAAGCCGGGCTGGCGCAGTACCGCCAGGCCAACGGCAAGGCGCCGGGCGCAGACCTGGCGGCCGAGGAGAAGCAGCGCGTGCTGGATGCGCTGATCGACGAGGCGCTGCTGGCGCAGGCCGCCGCACAGGCGGGCTTTACGGTGGACGAGGCGCTGCTGGGGCAGCGCATGCAACAGTTGAGCGATACGCTGGGCGGGCAGCCGGCGCTGCAGGCGTGGATGACCGCCAACGGCTATGACGACGCCGGCTTCCGCCAGGCGCTGGGGCGCTCAATTGCAGCCGCCTGGCAGCGCGACCGGCTGACCGAAGCCGTGCCGCAGACCGCCGAGCAGGTGCACGTGCGCCAGATCCTGGTGTATAACGCCGGTTCGGCCAACGATGCGCTGGCCCAGGTGCAGGCGGGCAACAGCTTCGCCAATCTGGCTGCCAAATATGATCCCATCACGCTGGGCGACCTGGGTTGGTTCCCACGCGGCTACCTGCTCGACGCGCAGTTGGAGCAGGCGGCCTTTGCGCTGCAGCCCGGGCAGACCAGCGGGGTAGTGCAGACTGCGGCCGGTTACCACATCCTGCAGGTGCTGGAGCGCGATCCACAGCGCCCGCTGACCCCCGAAGCGCGGCGCGCCATGCAGGTTAAAGCAGTGCAGAGCTGGCTGGCAGAGCAGCGCGCTGCGGCCAAGATCGAGGTCCTGATATGAAAAAACGGTATCCCACCTACGACGAAGCCCCCAAACCGCAGCGCGCCCCGGGCGCCTTGTGGAGCCTGCTCAGTGTGCTGCTGCTGCTGGGTGTGGCCTGTACGGCGTTTTACTTTGTGCTGGTCTTCACCAACCCGTACACCTCGCTGAACCCGTTCCCACCCACGCCGCCCAGCGCCGCGGGAGCAGCCAGCGCCACGCCCACCGAGCTGGCCTTTACGCTGCCGCCCATCTTGACGCCCCCCGTCACTCTGACGCCCATTGACAACCCCGCCCCCACCGCCACCGACACGCTGGCGCCCACCCCCACCCCGATCACGCTGACCCCCACGCCGTCGA
>JBJSYW010000583.1:0-4630 GCA_046089985.1 Chloroflexota bacterium | reverse complement strand
GCCCGGGTGGTTCCCGAGCGCCCCTGCGCTTTCCTTTCTGGCAAAGAATGAAAGCTGTAATTTGACAGAACGGCACAGGGGGGTTAAACTACTCTTTTATGGAAACTCCTTTTTCCGATCGCCAGCGCCAGTTTGAAGAATACCTGCGAGACGGCGTGACCGCCGTTAAGTCGGGCCAGCGCAAGCTGGCGATCTCGCTGTTGAACCGGGCCATCTTCCTCAACAGCGTTGACGCCCGCCCGTACCTGTGGCTGTCGTCCACCACCGACGACCCGGGCGAGCAGATGGATTTCCTGGAGAAGGCAATCTCGCTCGAACCCGGCAACGCCGCCGCCCGCCGCGGGCTGGCGCTGCTGAAGGGCAAGATCACCCCACAGCAGGCGCCCGCCGGGCCGGGCGCGGCGAAGGAAGTGGAGGCCGGCGGGCGCTCGTTCCAGTGCCCGCAGTGCGGCGGGCGGCTGTCGTATGACGTGCAGGCCGAGCGCCTGTCTTGCGAGTACTGCGGTTACACCGAGCTGCCCCAGGAAGACCGCCGCCAGGTGGGTGAGACCGAACAGGTGCTCGATTTCGTCATCCCCACTCGCCAGGGGCAGGGTTGGGCCTCGGCTGAACAGCAGTTCAAGTGCGCCCAGTGCGGCGCGCTGACCCTGCTGCCGCCCGGCCAATCGGCGGTGCAGTGCCCCTACTGCGGCTCGAACCAGCTGGTGCAGACCCACGGGCCGAGCGACCTGATCGATCCGCACGCCATCCTGCCGATGCAGGTGGATGAGGCCCGGGCCGTGCAGCTGGTGCAGAAATGGCTGGGCAGCGGGCTGTTCTCGCCCGACGACCTGCACGGCAGCGCTCCGGCCGCCCAGCTGCGCCCGGCCTATTATTCGTGCTGGACCTTTGATGGCACCGTCGAGCTGCGCTGGACCTGCGAAGTGGCCGAAGGCAGCGGCAAGGACAAGCGCTGGGCCTCGCGCAGCGGGGTGGAGACGCGCTTCTTTGACGATGTGCTGGTCTCGGGGGTGAAAGCCTTCCCAGACCGTGACCTGGACCAGCTGGCCCCGTTCCAACTGGCGCTGGCTGAGATCTTCAAGCCCGAATACCTGGCCGGTTGGCCTGCCATCCTGTACGACCGCAGCGTCACCGACTCTTCGCTCTCCGGGCGCGACAAGGTGCTGCGCTGGCTGCGTCCGCAGATGTATGACCTGGTGGAGCCGGGGCGTGAGAAGCGCAACCTGAACACCGGCGGCGGCAACTGGAGCGGGCTGACCTTCAAGCATGTGCTGGTGCCGGTGTGGCGCGGCCAGTATCGCTTCCAGGACCGCCAGTATCATCTGCTGATTAACGGCGTCAGCGGAAAAATTAGCGGCGATAAACCGCGCGATGCGCTCAAGATCGGGATGATCCTCGTCATCGCCCTGCTGCTGTTGGGGTTTCTGGCTGCGCTCGGCTGGGTGCTGAGCCAGCTGTAAGCCCCCTGCATTCATTTGAAATAAATCAAGGAAA
The DNA here is from genome assembly GCA_046089985.1 of Chloroflexota bacterium. Lineage (GTDB taxonomy): Bacteria > Chloroflexota > Anaerolineae > Anaerolineales > UBA4823 > RBG-16-57-11. The sequence goes on along the minus strand of JBJSYW010000583.1, from coordinate 3,136 downwards.
GATCATGCAACCGTCTGAACCGAACAAACCAATGGATTTTCAAACCATCATCATGACCCTGCAGAACTTCTGGGCTAGCAAGGGCTGCCTGATCTGGCAGCCCTACTATTCCCAGGTGGGCGCAGGCACGATGAACCCGGCGACCTCGCTGCGCGTGCTGGGGCCGGAGCCGTGGAATGTGGCCTATGTCGAGCCGTCGATCCGTCCGGATGATGGGCGCTACGGCGAGAACCCCAACCGCATGCAGATGCACTACCAGTTCCAGGTGATCCTGAAGCCCGACCCGGGCAACCCGCAAGAGATCTATCTGCAGTCGTTGGAAGCGTTGGGCATCGACCCGCGCCAGCACGATATCCGCTTTGTGGAAGATAACTGGGAATCGCCCGCCCTGGGCGCCTGGGGCCTGGGCTGGGAGGTCTGGCTGGACGGCCAGGAGATCACCCAGTTCACCTATTTCCAACAGGCCGGCGGGCAGGTGCTCGACCCGGTGTCGGTCGAGATTACCTACGGGTTGGAGCGTATCGCGATCGCGCTGCAGCGGGTGGGCAGCTTCCGCGACATCCGCTGGAGCCCCAGCCGCACCGACGGTGACGTCAACCTGCAGGGCGAGCAGGAGCACAGCACCTACTACTTTGACGTGGCCGACGTGGAGCGGCTGCGCCAGATGTACGACCTGTTCGAAGCCGAAGCGCGGGCCTGCCTGGAGCGCGGCCTGGTGCTGCCGGCTCATGATTACATCCTCAAGTGCTCGCACACCTTCAACGTGCTGGATACGCGCGGCGCCATCGGCGTGACCGAGCGCCAGGCGCTGTTCGGGCGCATGCGCGATCTGTCGCGGCGGGTGGCTGAGACCTACCTGGCCCAGCGCCAGCAGTTGGAGTTCCCCTGGCTGAGCGATAACGGCGATGGCGAAGCCGGAGCGGGCGCTGCGCCGGCTGCTGCTCGCCCGGCGCTCAGCGTCGCGGCGGCCGACTTCCTGTTCGAGATCGGCGCCGAAGAGCTGCCCTATGGCGACCTGAACGACGCCCTGGCCCAGCTTAAGACAGCCGTGCCTGAGCTGCTGGGCAAGCTGCGCCTGGCGCATGGTGCGGTGCGCGTGCTGGGTACGCCGCGCCGCCTGGTGGTGCACGTGGTCGACCTGTCGGCCAATCAGCCCGACCTGGAGCAGGTCATCAAAGGGCCGCCGGCCAACCGCGCTTACGGCCCGGGTGGTGAGCTGACCCCGGCGGGCGAAGGCTTTGCCCGCTCGAAGGGCGTGGCAGCCGCCGACCTGCAGGTGCGTGAGATCGACGGCGGGCAGTACGTCACCGCGGTGGTGCGGCAGAAGGGCCGCCCGACGCTGGATGTGCTGGCCGAAGCCCTGCCCGGGTTGATCGCCGGTCTGCGCTTCGATAAGTCGATGCGCTGGAACCACAGCAACGTGGCTTTCTCGCGCCCGATCCGCTGGCTGCTGGCCCTGTATGGCGGGGCGGTGGTGCCGTTTGAATACGCCGGGCTGCGCTCCGGCGGCGCTACCCGCGGGCTGCGCTTTATGGATCCGGCTATCCAGCCGGTCGCCTCGCCGCAGGAATATTACGCCTTTTTGGCCGGGCAGGGGATTATCCTGGATGGCGAGCAGCGCAAGCAGGCCATCCGTGAGCAGGTAGCGGCGCTGGCGGCCGAAAAACACGGCGCTGTGCCCGATGACCCCGGCCTGCTGGCCGAGGTTACTAACCTGGTTGAAGCGCCCACCGCGCTGCTCGGCGCGTTTGACCCCGAATACCTGAAGCTGCCGCGCGAGGTGCTGATTTCAGTAATGAAGAAGCACCAGCGCTACTTCCCGGTGCTGGTCAGCCAGCAGGATGCCGCCCTGCGCCCGTACTTTATCGCCGTGCGCAATGGCGACGACCGCTTCCTGGACATCGAGCCGACGGCAACGAGCATGTCATCCGGGCGCGCTTTGCCGACGCTAACTTCTTCGTGCGCGAAGACCTGAAAAAACCGCTGGCCGAGTACCTGCCGCGCCTGGACACGCTGACCTTCCAATTCAAACTCGGTTCGATGCTCGACAAGACCCGCCGCATCACCCAATTGGCCCAGGAACTGGGCCGTGCGCTGGGGCTGGACCAGGCCGAACTGGCGGTCACGCAGCGCGCCGCCGAACTGGCTAAGGCCGACCTGGCGACCCACATGGTGGTCGAGATGACCTCCCTGCAGGGCCAGATGGGGCGCTTCTACGCCCTCAAGTCGGGCGAGAGCCAGGTGGTGGCCGAGGCCATCTTTGAACATTACCTGCCGCGCTACGCCGGCGACGCCGGCCCGCAGGGCAAGCCGGGCCTGGTGATCGGCCTGGCCGACCGCCTGGACACGCTGGCGGGCTTGTTCGCCGCCGACCTGGCTCCCTCGGGCAATAAAGACCCCTTCGCCCAGCGCCGGGCTGCGCTGGGGTTGGTGCAGAACCTGCTCGGCTGGGACCTGGACCTGGAGCTGCGCCCGGCGCTGCAAGCGGCCGCCAACTATCTGCCGCTGCAGGCGGGTGAGAAGAGCCTGCAGGCGGTGTACGACTTCATCGTCGAGCGCCTGCGCAACGTGCTGCTGGATCAGGGCCATCGCTACGACGTAGTCGACGCGGTGCTGCTGGCGCAGGGCGGCAGCCCGGCGCGCGCCGCGCGCGCCATCCGGGCCCTGGAAGCCTGGACCGGCCGGCCCGACTGGCCGGTGGTGCTGGCTACCTATGCCCGCTGCGTGCGCATCACGCGCGACCTGAAGGAGAGCTTCAGCGTCGATCCGGGCGTGCTGGCCGAGCCGGCCGAGCAGCAGCTGTACGCAGCGCTGCAGCAGGCAGAGGCTGTGCAGCGCGCTCCCGGCGCAGTGGACGATTTCTTCACCGCGTTCCTGCCGCTGATGCCTGCTATCCAGCACTTCTTCGATAAGGTGCTGGTGATGGCTGAAGATCCGGCCCTGCGCCGCAGCCGCCTGGGGATGCTCCAACGCATCGCCCGCCTGGCCGGCGGTGTGGCCGATTTCTCGAAGCTGGAAGGCTTTTAGGAGACGCACATGACCCAACTGGAAACCCGACTGACTGCCGTCACGGTCTACCCCGACCGGGCGCGCGTCACCCGCCAGGGGACGCTGGCGCTGCAGCCCGGGCTGCAGC
>JBJSYW010000582.1:0-12285 GCA_046089985.1 Chloroflexota bacterium | reverse complement strand
CCCTGGCCGACTTGACCCGCGAGGACGTGCCCGACAGCGTGCTGCGCGCCTATGGGCTGGATATGCTCAAGTTCGGCGATGAGTACATCATCCCCAAGCCGCTCGACCCGCGCGTGATGCTGTGGGAGTCGCCGGCGGTGGCCAAAGCCGCTATGGAGACTGGCGCAGCGCGCAAGACGATCGATATCGACGAGTACCGCGAGCAGCTGGCTTACCGCATGGGCAAGGGTGAGCAGGTGCGGCACTATATTATGAACAAGGCCCGCAGCAGCAAGGCGCTCAAGCGCATTGTCTTTTCGGAGGGCGAAGACCCCAAGATCCTGCGCGCGGCGGTGCAGATTGTCGACGAGAAGCTGGGCGTGCCGGTGCTGATCGGCCGCCCGGAAGTGATCGATGTCGAGTTCAAGCACCTGGGCCTGGAGTGCTGCGCCGAGGTGGTGGACCCGAACAACCTGCCGCGCTATGAAGCCTACGTGCAGGCTTTCTACGACCTGCGCAAGCGCAAGGGCGTCTCGCTGAAAGAGGCCCGCAAGCAGGTGCGCGACCCGAACGTGCTCGGCCCGCTGATGGTCAAGATGGGCGACGCGGATGCGTTTGTGGCCGGCGTGTCGCACGATTATCCGGAGGTGATCCGCCCGGCGCTGCAGATCCATCACACCCGCCCGGGGATCAACCACGTCGCCGGCGTGTATATCATGATTGTCGACAACCAGGTGTACCTGTTCACCGACGCCACGGTCAATATCGACCCCTCGGCCGAAGACTTGGCCGAGATCGCCGTCTTGGCGGCCGGGTTTGCCCGCCAGATCGGCATCGAGCCGAAGGTGGCGCTGCTCTCGTTCTCGAACTTTGGCAGCACGCCGCACCGGCTGTCAAACAAGGTGCGCCAGGCGGTCGAGCTGCTGCACCAGCGCCAGGTGGACTTCGCCGTGGATGGCGAGATGCAGGCCGATACCGCCGTGACTCCGGAGATCATCGACGAGCGCTACCCGTTCAGCCAGGTGCGCGACGCCAACGTGCTGGTCTTCCCGTCGCTGGAGTCGGCCAATATAGCCTACAAGCTGCTGGCCCGGCTGGGCAATGCGCAGGCGATCGGCCCGATCCTGCTCGGCGTGGGCGCGCCGGTGCACATCCTGCAGGTGGGCGATGAAGTGCGCAACATCGTCAATATTGCCGCCCTGGCGGTGATGGACGCGATGGGCCGCGAGTAGCGCAATCGGGAGCGTGGGACGGGGCTTGTCCGGCGGCCGCGTGGATGTTTGGAAAACCTGTCCGCTGAATTTTACGGATCAAATCGAGTGGGCGCGGATTTCTAACCGGTGGGTTAGAAGCCCGCGCCCGGCCTTTCTATTTCGGGGCCTGCCCGCGGCGCGTATCCTTTTCATCTCACCCGTCTGTACATTAATCTGGATAAAGGGGTGAAATCGCTTGCAATTCCCTTTAAACTTGGTAAAATGGGTATGATTGTGGGAGAAAGTGGGAGACTGTGGAAGCGCCGGGAGGCCGGCGCTTTGGCGTTAAAGTGGAGATCAGAACGAATGTTCTTGGGTCGTTTTCAGCACAGCATTGATGATAAAGGTCGCCTGACCGTGCCGGCGCGCTTCCGCGACCAGCTGGCGCTCGAGGGCGGCTACGTCATGCAGGGTTTCGACCGCAACCTGATGGTGCTGACCTCCGCCCACTTTGAGGTGCTCTCGCGCCAGATCAGCGCAATGAGCATGACGGACCCGGACGCACGCCAGCTGCGCCGGCTGCTCTTCTCCACCAGCGAACGGGTGGAGATTGACCGGGCCGGGCGCATCCTGCTGCCGCAGTTTCTGCGCCAGCTTGCCGGGTTGGATGGCATGGTGCTGGTGGTTGGCTTGGGCGACTACTTCGAGATCTGGGCGCCAGAGTCCTGGGAACCCCAGGATGCCCAGCTGCAAGACGCGCAGTCCAACGGCCAGCGGTTTAAAGCCCTGGACCTTTCATCAGGGGCATAGGATGGAAGGGGAGCATGGTAGATCGGATGGATGGCGTCCGGCGCCAGGCCGGTGGATCGCCTGAAGAAGGCGGCCCACACCGGCCCGTACTTTACCACGAAGTCCTGGAGGCGCTGCGGCCGGCTGGCGGCAGGCGCTATGTCGACGGCACGCTGGGGGCCGGCGGGCATGCTGCAGGTGTGCTGCAGGCCAGCGCTCCCGACGGTGAGCTGCTGGGGCTGGATGTAGACCCGCAGGCGCGGGCGCTGGCTGTGCAGCGGTTGGCGGAGTTTGGCCCGCGGGCTCGCATTGTGGCCGGTTCGTACGTGCAGATCGACGAGCACCTGGCGGCGCTGGGCTGGCAGCGCGTGGACGGCATCTTGCTTGACCTGGGCCTGTCTTCGATGCAGCTGGATACGCCGGAGCGGGGTTTTTCGTTCCAGGCCGATGCGCCGCTGGACATGCGCTTCGACCCGCACAACCCGCTGACGGCGGCCCGCCTGGTCAACGAACTGCCCGAGGCTGAACTGGCCGGGATCCTGTTTGAGTACGGCGAAGAGCCACGCTCCCGCCAGCTGGCCCGGGCCATCGTCCAGGCCCGCCCGGTTGAGACCACCGGTCAGCTGGCCGAGATCGCCCTGAAGGTGCTGGGCGGCGGGCGCGGCGGCCCACGGGGTGGGCGCGAGCGCCGCCCGGGCGGTCACAGCCAGGTACACCCCGCCACGCGCACGTTCCAGGCGCTGCGCATCGCCGTCAACCACGAATTGGACGGGCTGCAGCAGGCGCTGCCCAAGGCGGTCGCTGCGCTGAACCCGGGTGGGCGGCTGGCGGTGATCTCGTTTCACTCTCTCGAAGACCGCATCGTGAAACAATATTTTCGACGAGAGAGCCAGGACTGCATCTGCCCGCCGCGCCAGCCGGTTTGCACCTGCGGGCACCGGGCTGGCATCGTCGAGGTGAGCCGGCGGCCGATTTCGCCGCAAGATGATGAAATTGAACGCAACCCGCGGGCACGCAGCGCCCGTTTACGCATTGCCGAGCGGCTTTCATGAGACCGGCCCCGCCGCTGACTGAAACTGGTATAGAAGTTGCAAACCGCTCCATACCGGAGTCCATTTATAGATCGCAGGAAAAAGCGTATGGATAAGCTGGAGAGTTTTGCACAAACCTATTCGCAGGCCCCCTGGCGAAAGCAGCTGCTGCTGATCGGGGGCTTTTCGCTGGTGTTGGTAGCCATCGCCGTGGTGGCGGGCATCTACCTGACCGTATCGGCGCGGGCCACCGAAGCCGGGCGGAGCATCCAGGTGAATCGCCACGATATCGCCGATATGGAGCGCGAGGTGGAAGACCTGCAGTCGCAGATGGCGGTGATCCTCTCGGCCCAGCAGATGGAAAGCCGCGCTCGCAGCCTGGGCTTCCAACCGGTCGACCCGGAGCAGATCGTCTACCTGAATATCCCCGGCTACAACGCCCGCCAGCCGGCGCAGCTGGCCCCTGCCACGCAGCGCAGCGTGCCCGCCGCCCGGGTGATACCGGCTGAGTATACCGAGTCGATCTTCACCTGGCTGCGCCGGCAGGTCAACACATCGTATGCTGCGCTGCTGGCGGAGGTGAAACCGTGAACGCCACCAATCACTTCTGGCGCTATTCGTTAGTGGCGGCGCTCTTTTGCGCCGCGCCGCTGTTCATTGCCGTACAGCTGGTGCGGGTGCGCATTGACCCCAACCAGGCGGCCAAGATCCTGGCCGACGGCGAAGTGACGAATAAAGAAACGCGCCTGGTCGTCCCGCCGCGCGGTCAGTTGTATGATCGTTGGGGCAACCTGCTGGCCGGCAACCGCATGGTCTATGAGGTGGGCGTCAGCCTGTACGATGTGCGCAACCCTGAAACCATCGCCAAGACGCTTGAAGCGGTGCTGGACGTGGACTATGGCGATGCTCTGGCGCGCGCCAGCCTGGAACCGTCGCCGGATGCGATCTATTCGCTGATCACCGATTATGTTTCTCCCGACGATGTAGCCAAGCTGCAGATCCTGGTCGAGGAGATGGAAAAGTCGTATTCCCAGAGCCGCTCGGATAAACCAGCCAGCCTGCGCGGGTTGATGTTCACGCCGCACCTGGCGCGCATCTATCCCGAGAAAACCCTGGCTTCCAACTTGCTCGGTTTTGTCAACCGCGATAACCAGGGTGTATTTGGGGTCGAACAGCGTTTCAATGACCTGATCGCCGGTAAGCCGCGCACGGTGGTTGAACCGCTGGATCCATACCGGGTGGAAGAGATCCCCGACGTGCCCGCCGGCGCCAGCCTGGTGTTGACCATCGATCGCCAGATCCAGCAGGCGATGGAAGATCTGATCGACCGGGCGGTGGATGAGAACGGCGCTGTCTCAGGCACCATCGTGGTGGTGGCACCGCACACCGGCGATGTGCTGGCGATGGCTACCACGCCGCGCATCGACCTGAACGAGTATTACCGCTACAAGGAAGTCTTTCCAGGTGAGACGCCCTTCAACCGGGCGGTCAGCCAGGCCTATGAACCTGGCTCGGTGTTCAAGGTGCTGACGATGGCCTCCGCCCTGGATATCGGGGCGGTCAAGCCTGAGACGGTGTTTGTAGACACCGGTTCGATTGAAGTCGGCGGGGCCTACATCATCAACTGGAACCAGGGCGCCTGGGGCCCGCAGGACATGACCGGCTGCATGCGCCACTCGCTCAACGTCTGCCTGGCCTGGATCGCCACCCAGATTGGGCCGAATGACTTCTATCGCTACATGTCCAACTTTGGCATTGGCAGCTTGACCGGCGTTGACCTGGCCGGCGAGAACTCTGGGCGTTTGAAGGTACCCGGCGACAACGACTGGTATGCCGCCGATCTGGGCACCAATTCGTTCGGGCAGGGCGTTTCAACGACCCCGCTGCAGATGGCCGCCGCCGTTTCGGCTGTGGCCAACGGCGGGGTGATGATGGCGCCCAGCGTGGTGCGCTCGGTGATCGACGACGGTTACCAGCACAATATTGAGCGGCGCATCCGTGGGATGCCCATCCGGCCTGAAACCGCCCGTACGCTGAGTGAGATGTTGGCTGTTTCGCTGGAAGAGGAATCGTCCGATGCGCTGGTCACCGGCTATCGGGTGGCCGGCAAGACCGGTACGGCCGAAATTGCCACCCAGGATGGTTACACCAGCAACGTAACTAACGCATCGTTCGTGGGCTGGGGGCCGGTGGACGATCCGCAGTTCCTGGTGTATGTCTGGCTAGAGAAGCCGGTCTCATCGCCTTGGGGGTCGGTGGTGGCCGCGCCGGTCTTCCGCCAGGCGGTGGAGCAGCTGGTGCTGCTGTTAAACCTGCCGCCCGACGATGTGCGGCGCAAAATGGGTAACTAATTGCTGACTTTTGCAGATGTGATCGAAGCGATCTGTGGCTTGCGCCCCGAATGGGCCGGCCAGGTGATCACCGAAGCCGTGGTAGACTCCCGGCAGGTGATCCCCGGCGGCCTGTTCGTCGCGTTAGCCGGGCAGAACGTCGACGGTCACGATTTCGTGGGGCAGGCGTTCGAGCGCGGCGCGCACCTGGCGCTGGTGCAGAAGGATCTGGGCGCGGGGTACACCACCCTCGACCTGCGCTCCGGGCGCAGCGCTGCCACCCTGCCGCCCTGCGAAGCCCCGCTGTGCCTGCTGGTTGACGATACGCTGCTGGCGCTGCAGCAGGCGGCGCGCTTCTGGCGCCGCAAACTGGGAGTGCGGGTGGTCGGGATCACCGGCAGCGTTGGTAAGTCCACTACCAAAGAACTGGTGGCTGAAGTGCTGGACCAGCGCTACGCCACGCTGCGCAACCGCGGCAACCTGAACAACGAGATCGGCCTGCCGCTGACGGTGCTCTCGCTGTCCGAAGGGCACGAGCGGGCCGTGCTGGAGATGGGCTTTTACGTGCCGGGTGAGATCGCCCTGCTGTGCGATATTGCCCAGCCGCAGGTGGGCGTGGTGACCAACATCGGCACCGTGCACGCCGAGCGGGCCGGCTCGCAGGAGGCGATCGCCCGCGGCAAGGCCGAACTGGTGCAGTCGCTGCCCGCCGATGGGGTGGCGATCCTGAATTATGACGATCCTTGGGTGCGCTGGATGGCGGGGCAGACCCAGGCGCGGGTGTTCTTCTACGGTCTGGATTCACAGGCCGACCTGTGGGCCGACCGGGTGGAAGGGCTTGGGCTGGAGGGCATCCGCTTCCGGCTGCACTACGGGCAGGAAGTGCTGCACCTGCGCGTGCCGCTGATCGGCCGTCACTCGGTGCACGCCGTCTTGCGGGCGGCGGCGGTTGGGCTGGCAGAAGGGCTGACCTGGCAGGAGATCGTCAGCGGGCTGCGCTCGCAGCACGCCCAGCTGCGCCTGATGGCGGTGCGCACCGGCAGCGGGGCGCTGGTGCTGGATGATACCTATAACGCCTCGCCCGAATCGACCCTGGCGGCGCTCAACCTGCTGGCCGAGATCGAAGGCCGGCGCGTGGCGGTGCTGGGCGATATGCTCGAGCTGGGCCAGTATGAGCGCCGCGGGCACGAGATGGTGGGCGTGCGGGCGGCCGAAGAGGCTGACGAACTGGTGGCGGTGGGTGAGCGGGCGGCGATCATCGCCGATGCAGCCGGGCGGGCGGGTCTGCCGGCTGCGGCGATTACCCGCCTGGAGACCACCGAGCAGGCTGTCGAACTGCTGCGCACGCGCCTGGGCAGCGGGGATGTGGTGCTGGTCAAGGGGTCGCACGGGATGCGCATGGATCGCATCGTCGCAGCGCTGGAGGCGGCCGCATGACCTTCTCTTCGATGGCTGTGGCGCTGGCTGGGATCAGCTTTATGCTGACCGTGATCTGGGGCACACCCCTGATCCGGGTGCTGCGCTATTTCAAGATCGGCAAGGCGATCCGGGTGGAAGGCCCGGAGCGGCACTTTACCAAGATGGGCACCCCCACGATGGGTGGGGTGATGGTGATCCTGCCGGTGGCGTTGATCACGCTGCTGCTGAACGCCAGCAACCTGTTTGGCATCCAGGGCCTGGGCTTTTCGGTGCTGCTGCCGCTGCTGACCATGGTCGGTTTTGCCCTGTTGGGCGCGCTGGACGATTGGGTGGGCTTGCGCGGTGAGCGTAAGGCTAAGGGGCTAAGCGCCCGGGCCAAGTTCGCCTTCCAGGTGGGCCTGGCGGTGGTGGTGGCGCTAGTTCTGCGCTATGTGCTGGATGCGCCGTCCGTCTTCATCCCCGGTGTACCGGTCGACTTGCAGCTGGGGATCTGGTACATCCCGATCGCGGTGATCACCATCGTGGGCATGTCCAACGCGGTCAACCTGACCGACGGCCTGGACGGTATGGCGGGGCTGATCTCTGCCACCATCTTCGTGGCCTATGGCGGAATTGCGCTGCTGCAGGGCCAGATTTACCTGGCGCGCTTTTGTTTTACGGTGGTGGGTGCAATTTTCGGCTTTTTGTGGTTCAACGTCCACCCGGCCCAGCTATTTATGGGCGATACCGGCTCGCTGCCGCTGGGCGCGGCGATTGGGGTGGTGGCGCTGATGACCGGGCACTGGATCCTGCTGCCCATTATTGCTATCATCCCCTTCAGTGTTGGGATGAGCGTGGTGCTGCAGGTGGGCTATTTCAAGATGACCAGGGGGCGGCGGCTGTTTAAGATGGCCCCGCTTCACCATCACTTCGAGCTTTCCGGCTGGAGTGAAACGCAAGTCGTGCAGCGTTTCTGGCTGATCACGCTGCTGGCGGCGATGTTGGGTGTAGCGCTTTCGGTTATGTGATACCCGCAGGGGTGCGGCGTCTCCTCCCCCTCCCCCCTTGCGGGGGGAGGGGCCAAGGACCCACCCCGGCGGATAACAAGGACAGGCAGATGCAGAACGATTGGAACGGACAGAAGGTAGTCATCATCGGCGCCGCCCGCCAGGGGTTGGCGCTGGCGCGCTACCTGCTGTCTGCCGGGGCGCAGGTCTGGCTGACCGACCAGCGCCCGCTGGACGCGCTGGGCGAGGCCCGGACGGCGCTGGTCGACCTGGAAGCCGTCGGCCTGCCGCTGGCCTGGGTCTGCGGCGGGCACCCGTTCAGCCTGCTGGACGGCGCCGGCTGGGTTTGCCCGTCCGGCGGGGTTCCGCTGGACCTGCCGTTGATCGCCGAAGCGCAGCGGCGCGGCATCCGCCTGACCAACGACTCGCAGATTTTCCTGGAGGTTGCGCCCTGCCCGGTGATCGGTATCACCGGATCGGCCGGCAAGACCACCACCACCACCCTGGTTGGGCGCATGGCTGCTGCGGCAGTTCAGCTGCCTGGCAGCGCGCTGCGCCGCACGTGGGTGGGCGGCAACATTGGTGCGCCGCTGATCGCTGACCTGGACCGGATGGCCCCCGATCACCTGGCGGTGATGGAGCTGTCCAGCTTCCAATTGGAGATCATGACCCGCTCGCCGCACACCGCGGCTGTGTTGAACATCACCCCCAACCACCTGGACCGGCATGGCACAATGCAGGCATATGCCGCGGCCAAGGCACACATCTTGCTACACCAGACTGTACAAGATACCGCCGTGCTGGGCCGCGATGATCCCGGGGCGTGGGCGCTGGCGGGGCAGGTGGCCGGTCGGCTGCTGTCGTTTGGCTTTTCGCCGCTGCCGCCCGGGCAGGCCGGCGGGTATGTGGATGGCGACAGCCTGTACCTGCGCCGTGCGCCGGGCGAGCCGGGCGAGCGCCTGCTGGACCGCAGCCAGATCCTGCTGCGCGGCCGGCACAACGTGCTGAACGTGCTGGCTGCCTGCACCATCGCGGCCGCAGCCGGGCTGCCGGTTGAAGCGCTGCGCCAGGGGGTGCAAGGCTTCACCGGTGTGGCCCACCGGCTGGAGTTTGTTCGCCAGTGGCGCGGCGCAAGCTGGTACAACGTCTCGATCGCCACCGCCCCCGAGCGGGCGATGGCTGCCCTGCACTCGTTCGACGAGCCGCTAGTGCTGCTGGTCGGTGGGCGCGATAAGAAGCTGCCCTGGGAAGATTTTGCCGACCTGGCGCTCCGCCGGGTGGACCACCTGGTGGCCTTTGGTGAAGCCGCCGGACTGATCGCCGCGGCCATGCAGGCCGCCAAGACCCGTGCGGGGGGCGCACCGGGCCGGCTGCGCAGCGTCCACCAGGTGGGCGGGCTGAAAGAAGCGGTGCAGGCGGCTGCCGGCCTGGTCGAACCGGGCAGCGTGGTGCTGCTCTCCCCCGGCGGTACAAGCTATGACGAGTTTAAAGATTTCGAGGAGCGTGGACGATGTTTCGCGAACTGGGTAAACGAACTGGCCTGAGAGAGCCGCACCGTGACCGCCGGCGCTACGCCAGCGTGGTGGGCGGCAGTGTGCCGCTGCCGACCGCCCGCGTGGTGGACCGCAGCGCTTCCGCTCCGGCAGAGAAAAGCACTCGAGCCAACCGCCTGGTGCAGCTGCGCATCGACGTCCCGCTGCTGATGACGATCATCGCCCTGCTGGTGGTGGGTATCATCATGGTCTACTCGGCCAGCTATGACTACTCGATCAAATATTACAAAGACCCGATGACAATCTTCCTGCGCCAGGTAATGTGGCTGGGGTTGGGAGTGGTGGTGATGAGCGTGCTGGCCCTGGTGGATTACCACATCTGGCGCCCGCTGGCCGTTTTCGCGATGGCGGGCACCATCCTGATGCTGCTGGTGGTGGTGTTTCAGGGGCAGGTGTTGAATGGCGCCTCGCGCACGATGATTGCAGGCTCGGTGCAGCCTTCCGAGCTGGCCAAGCTGGTGATGATCATCTACCTGGCGGTCTGGCTGCACGCCAAGCGCGAGCACCTGGGCGATGTCTGGTTTGGCCTGGCCCCGCTGGCGGTGATCTTGGGGCTGATGAGCGGCCTGGTGGCCCTGCAGCCCGACTTCAGCGTGGTGATCACTCTGATGGTGCTGGGCGGCCTGCTGTTCTTTGTGGCCGGCGGCGACCTGCGCCAGATCGGCCTGCTGCTGGCGATTGCGCTGCTGGTCGGCTTCCTGGTGGTCACCTTAACCCCCACCGGCAGTGCGCGCCTGAGCGAGTACCTGGCCGGGTTGAAAGACCCCACCGAGGCCTCGTTCCAGATCCGCCGCTCGTTTGAGGCCTTCACCCGCGGCGGCTGGCTGGGGGTAGGCATCGGCAAGGGTGAGGTTAAGCTGACTGGTCTGCCGGTGCCGCAGACCGACAGCATCTTCGCCGTGGTGGGCGAAGAGCTGGGCACGCTGGGGGCGCTGGGGCTGGTGGGCCTGTATGTTTCGCTGCTGTGGCGCGGTATGGTCGTCGCTCGGCGGGCGCCGGATCAGCTTGGTTCGCTGCTGGCAGCCGGGATGACCTTCTGGCTGATTACGGAAGCTTTTATCAATATGGCGGTGATGGTCAACCTGATCCCGTTCGCCGGCAACGCGCTGCCCTTTATCAGTTCGGGCGGCTCGAACCTGGTGATGTCGATGGCGGCGGTGGGGATCATCTTGAATGTATCACGCCTGGCTGAGAAGCGCGGGCGTGAAGAAGGGAACCTGGTGAATGCGGCTCTTAATCTGCGCGGGTGGAACGGGCGGAGGCGTGTATCCGGCGCTGGCCGTCCTGCAGGCGCTGCAGACCCTGTACAGCCAACCGCAGTTCGCCGGCGCTAAGCCGGGCGCTGCGGCGCTGGATGTGCTGTGGGTCGGCGGGGCCGGCGGGATCGAAGCCGGGCTGGTGAAACGCGCCGGGGTGCCTTTTGAGGCCATCCCGGCCGCCGGCTTGCATGGGGTTGGGTGGCAGAAGCTGCCCGGCAACCTCATGCAGTTGCTGCGCGGTTACCGCCAGGCCCGCCAGGTGCTGCGCCGCTTCCGGCCGCAGGCGCTGTTCTTCACCGGCGGCTATGTGGCCGGCCCGGTGGCGCTGGCCGGGCGCGCCATTCCGCAGGCGCTGTTTGTGCCGGATATCGAGCCGGGGCAGGCGCTCAGGTTCCTGGCCCGCACTGCCCGGCGCATCGCCGTCACCGCGCCCGATTCGGCCGCCTATTTCGCCCCCGGCGCGCCGCTGGTGGTCACCGGGTACCCGGTGCGCCCCGACCTGGCCCGCTGGCAGCGCGCCGAGGCCCGCCAGGCGCTGGGGATTGCGGCCGATCTGCCCACCCTGCTGGTCTTTGGCGGCAGCAAGGGCGCCCGCTCGATCAACCGGGCGCTGCTGGCTGCCTTGCCCCAACTGCTTGAGCGCGTGCAGGTGGTGCATATCAGCGGCGCGCTGGACTGGCCCGAAGTGGAGGCTGCCCGCCAGGCGCTGGCCGGGCAGGCTGCTCCGGCGGCGGCCGGGCGCTACCACGCTTTCGAGTACCTGCACGAAGAGATGGGCGCAGCGCTGGCCGCCGCCGACCTGGTAGTGGCGCGCGCCGGCGCTTCCACCCTGGGCGAATTTCCGCTCTTCGGCCTGCCCGCCATCCTGGCGCCTTACCCGCATGCCTGGCGCTACCAGCGCGTCAACGCCGAATACCTGCAGCAGCGCGGCGCCGCCCTGATGCTGCCCGACGAAGCGCTGAACGCCCGCCTGGCCTCCACCGTGCTGGACCTGTTCGACGATGCCGGCCGCCTGCAGGCCATGCGCAGCGCGGCCCTGCAGATCGCCCAACCCGATGCTGCCCGCTCGATCGCCCGCCTGCTGATTGACCTGGCCGGCGGCGCGCCGGGAAAGGATGTGAACTGATGATCGCCATGGTGGCCGTCTTTTTCCTGCTGTTGATCCTGTTTGGTTTTATCGGCGCAGCGCGCGGGTGGGCCAAGGAGGTGCTGGTCGTGGCTGCGGTGATCCTGGCGATGGCGGTGATCACCCTGCTGGAGGACCTGCTGAAACTGGGCACCATCCTGGGTAACAAGAACTACATCTTTTACCTGCGGATGATCATCTTGATCTCGATGGTCTTCTTCGGTTACCAGTCGCCGCGCGTCCAGCGCATCGCCCGCGCCACCGAGAAGCGCGCCATGATCGGCGAGCGCATCCTGAGCTTCCTGATGGGCATGATCAGCGGGTTCTTCGTCATTGGCACGCTGTGGTATTTTGCCACCGAAGCCGGCTTCCCCGGCCTGGAAAATTATATTACCCCCGCCTCGGCCAAGGTGGCCGACACCACCGTCTGGGTGATGAACCTGCTCCCGCCGGTCTGGCTGGATGCGCCCATCAAGGTCTTCATCGCCCTGGTGGTGATCTTCGTGTTCGTGATTATCTATTTCGTTTAGGAACAGGTGAGCATGCACGTGCACTTCATCGGTATTGGAGGCGCCGGCCTCTCCGCCATGGCCACGGTCCTGCTGCAGCGCGGCGTGACC
>JBJSYW010000581.1:0-4169 GCA_046089985.1 Chloroflexota bacterium | reverse complement strand
CGGCGACAGCCCGGCCTGCGCCAGGCTGACCGGCTGGCGGATCTGGCGCATCAGCTCGCGCACGGCGCGCGCCAGACTGCGGGCGGCTTCGGTGTAATCGTGAGCGGGCAGGCCCAGCAGGCGCGCCAGGTCGGCGTAGCGCCCGCCAACGGCATTGGCGGTGAACTCGATGCTGTAGGGCAAGGCAATGCCGGTGACGCGCCCGTGCGGCAGGCCGAACACCGCCCCCAGGCTATGGCCCAGGGCGTGCGCCAGGGCGATGTGGCTGTTGCCCATCCCCAGGGCGCTGATCGTGGCGGCGTTGGCCATCTTCTGGCGCGCTTCGGCGTCGGCCGCGCCGTTGTGATAGGCGCGCGGCAGGTAGGTGAAGACCAGCCGCACGGCGTGCAGGCACAGCGCATCGCTGAAATCGTTGGCAAAGGTGCTGGTGTAGCCCTCGATGGCGTGCGTCAGCACGTCGATGCCGGTATCGGCGGTGAGCTGCGGCGGCATGCTGCTGGAGAACTTCGGATCGACCACAGTCAGGTCGGGGATCATCTCGTAGGTAGCCACTTCCATCTTGCGCCCGGCTTGGTCATCCAGGATGATGGCGGCGCCGGTCACCTCGGCCCCCGAGCCGGCGGTGGTGGGGATCAGGATGAAGCGCGCTTTGGCGCGCAGCCCATACTGCTCGAAGGGCGTGACCGCCGCCAGGTCATACTCGGGGCGCTCGTACAAGAACCAGGCCGCCTTGGCGGCGTCCAGCGCCGACCCGCCGCCCAGCCCGATGACCACATCCGGGGCGAACTGCTCCATCTGTGCTGCGCACTGGCGCACCGTCCCGGCGCAGGGGTCCGGTTCGACCGCGCTGAAGACTTCGAACTGCGCCCCGCCGGCCGACATGCGGTTCTTGACCTGCTGCACGAACCCCAGGCGGGCCATCATGGCGTCGGTGACGATGAAAACCCGCTGGTAGGTGAGCTGCTCCAGGTGCGACAGGGCGTCTTCACCAAATGCGATTAATGGGCTGCGAAAATACCACATCTGCACTCCTCCTGATGGCTGGCTGCGGCTTTAGTTCGATTATAACCGTTTCGGGCCCGCCGGGCGCGTAGAAGCGCGCCGGGAAGCGGCAAAATACGGCCAACTATGGCGCACCACAGCACGGCGCAGGGCGGCCCGTTTCCGGGATGATACAGCCGGCAGCGAGCGCGGCGATCAGCCGGCCCGGCCCTCACCAGGCGGCGGGACGGCCGGCTAGTCGGGCTTGAGTTCGTCCAGCGCTTCGTCCAGCGCTTCCAGCGACTTCTCCAGCCGGCAGAGCGGATCGCTGCGGCGGCGCGATCCACAGCCCGGCGAGCGGGCTTCCAGGATGCGGCGGATGACCTGCGGGTCCTGGTCCGAGTTGATGATCTCGGCCAGTTCCTCGATCACCAGGCGGCGGCTGATCGGGATGCCGTGGCGGGCCAGCACATTGCGGTAATAGGGGTAGTCCACCGCCAGATCAACCGTAGCCGACTCAAAACCGTGGCGAGCGACAACCAGGCGCGCCGAGTAGCGCATGATGTTATAGAAGAACATCTGGTAGTCTTCGGCGCTCGGCTCGATCAGGATGATGTCTACTTCGGGGTGCGCCCGGCGCAGCTGCTTGACGTGATAGTGCAGCCCGGAGTGCAGCATGATGCGGAAGACCTGGTTGACGATCGACTGAACCCCCTTCTCGCTCAGGTGCCCACCTTCCTTATCCAGGAAGGGGATCTTATCCTGCTTCTGGTTGTCGAACGGCACCAGCGGGTTAACGCATACCACCAGCTTGGCGCCCTGCTCGATCGCCAGGTCGATGCTGGCGTTGCCGCGCGTCCCGCCGTCAATGTAATCGTGACCGTTGATGCGCACCGGCTTGTAGACCATCGGCAGCGCGCAGGAGGCGGAGACCGCGCTGGAGATCGAGGCTTCGTTGTAGCCGCGGCCAAAGATGGCCCGTTGGCCGCTGTCCAGATCGGTAGCTACCAGGAACAGGTCCTTTTTCAGCGCATTGAAGTCGTCGGTCACGCCCAGCTCCATCATCGCGTCGTGGATGAAGCGCTTCAGACCGCTGGGATCATAAAAACCGGGCGGCAGCGCCTCCGACATGGTCCACATCAGGTCGAAGAGGGTCATATCGCCCAGGTTTTTCAGGTAGTTGAGCCACGCGTCGAGCACCTTGAAGGGCAGCTTGACCCCCCAGCGCAGGTAATCGGTGAAATTGAGGTTGAACAGGTGCTTGCGTTCGATGGTGTGGGTGAAGGGGTGAGTGCCGTCGATGACCTGCAGCATTTCTTCAGGGCTGATGCCGTTGGCGATGAAGGAAGAAACGATTGAGCCGGCGCTGGTACCTACGTAGATGTCGAAGTCGTTCACCGTGCGGTCCACCAGCAGGTCGTCAATGGCGCGCAGCGCTCCGATCTCGTACACTGCCCCGGTCAGCCCGCCGCCCGCCATAACCAGGGCGGTCTTGCTCCGCCGCGCCTTCTCGCGCACCTTCTTCCGCAGCTCAGTTTCCATACACCACCTTTGAGTTTCCTCGGAATCTGGACAAATCCGGGCTTGTGCACCAATTTTACCCCCTAACTATAGCATTGAGCGCGCCGCGTGTCAACCTACATGACGCAGTGCGTAAATTGTCCAGGGGCGACCGGGCACAGTGTCAAGCCGGCGCAGCGCCGGCCTCGCGCAGCACGATCTCGTGCATCAGCTGGCGGCGGGCGGGGCCGCTGAGCGACTCCAGCCGGCGGATGCCCAGCGGGTCGATCTCTTCGCGCAGCAGGCGCAGCTCCTCCGGGCTGGGCGGGGGCGTCTCGCGCACATCCGGGGCGATCTCCAGCGCAAAGCCGGTGTGGCGCTGCACCAGGGCCGGGCTAGCGCCGGGGTGATAGCTGACCAGGCGCATGCGCGGCTGCTCGGGCGCGCCGCCGGCGAAATCGAACAGGCCCAGGTCGCTGACCAGGGCGAGCGGGCCGCGCCCGTGCCGGCGCTGCGGGGTGTGGCCCATGCCAGACAAGAAATCCAACTGCTCTACGAACGTGACCCGCGAGTGGCGCGGCACATACAGGTAGATGTGGTCGATGTAGGTGGTCACATCGGGGATGCCGCCGGTGCCGGGCAGGCGCTGGCGCGGCCGGCGGTAGTCGCGCCCAAAGGCAATGTTGTTGAAACTGCCGGCCGGGTCCACCTGGGCCGGGCGGAAGAACTCCTTGGGGCGCAGGCGGGGCAGCATATCGGCGGCGGCGCGGGCAAAACCCACGGTGGTCAGCGAGCGGTCCAGCCACAGGCTTTCGACCCGCGTCAGCCCCAGCGGGGCCGGCTGGCGGCAGATGCCCTGCCCGATGGCGGAGGTGAAATACAGGTTGGGGGCGTGGGTGCGGCGCGCCAGCAGGTAGCCGGCTGCCACCAGCGGCGTCGCCAGGCCCTGCGCCACCACTTCGCCGTCTTGCACCATGCGGGCAATGCAAACGACCATCATCTCATCTGGGGTTGCGGGGGCGGCAGTCACGAGGGTTTGACCTTCCTGCCGCTCTCGTTGGACGGCGGCCTCATCCGGCGCAGCACGGCGCGCGCCAGCAGTGGATCATCGGTGAAGATGCCGTCAACGCCCCACTCGAACAGGCGCTGCATATCTTCTTCCCGGTTGACGGTATAGACCAGCAGCTTGACCCGGCGGGCATGCGCGCGGCGCGCCAGCTTTTCGCTGGCGTCTGGCAGGGCCACGTGCAGAGCCTGGCAGCGCAGCAGCCGCCCGGGCCAGCCGCGGGCCGGCCAGCCGGCCTTGCCCGGCAGGGCCAGCAGCCCCACCGGCGCTTCGGGCACCAGGCGGCGGATGCGCAGCAGCGCCAGCGGATTAAAAGAAGAGAAGAACACCCGCTGCTGCAGCCGGTAGTGGCGCACCAGTTCGGCGGTTTTCTCGGGCAGCCGGTCGGTGGGGCTGGCATAGTTGGTCAGTTCGATGTTGATCACGGTCAGCCGCCCCACCGCCCGCAGCACTTCGTCTAGCGTGGGGATCGACTCGCCCCTGAATGAGACATCGAAATGGCTGCCGGCGTCCAGCCGGCGCAGCTCGGGCAGGCGCAGCTCGCGCACCCGCCCGTGGGAAGCGGTGGTGCGGTCAACGGTCTGGTCGTGGATCACCATCACCTGCCCGTCGGCAGACAACT
>JBJSYW010000580.1:0-20693 GCA_046089985.1 Chloroflexota bacterium | reverse complement strand
AGGTCTATTACATTTGTCTAAAGACGAGTTTGAACGATGCCGATCCAACACTTTACCGCGCCGCGATAGCCTGTCCCCCTGGCTGCGGATATTATACCTAAACCTCAATTATAATGGCGCGGATGATCGAGTTGAGCCTGGCCTACATCGAACGCCTGATCCGCACCGAATCCGCCATCCACTACGGCGTCCTGCCGCCCACCGGGCGCCCGCCGTTCATCTACCTGGACCGCGGCTCGCCGGTGCTGCTCTCGGCCCCGCATGGCTGCCGCACCTACCGCGGGCGCAGCCAGGAGGGCTGGCACGACGAAGATGAGTACACCGCCGGGATGGCGCTGCTGCTCTCCGAACTGCTGGGTGTGTCGGTGATCGCCACGATCTGGATGACGCCCGGTTCGGACCCCAACGACACCTACGAGGAGCACTCGCCCTACAAGCAAACCATCCGCCGCCTGGCCGAGCGCGGCCGGCTGCGGGCGGTGCTTGACCTGCACGGCGCCGGGCAAGACAGCCCCAACCTGGCCCCCGCTCAGCTGGTGGACCTGGGCGCCGGCCCACTGCGCGATAGCGGGCGGCCCACGCTGCCGGCCGAAACGCTGGCAGCCATCCGCGGGCTGATCGAGCGCCGCCTGGGCGCCGGCAGCACGCAGCGCGGCGCGGCCACGGGCTTCCCGGCTGCCGTGACGCGCCGCACGGTCACCGCTTTCGCCGCCGGCGACCTGGGCTTGCAGGCGCTGCAGATTGAAATGAAGCCCAGCGTGCGCGTGCCCTGGCGCCGCGCCGACGCCACGCTCTATGGTCGCCACGGCGTCAGCGGCGGCCCGTATGCAGCCGAACCGCAGGATGTCCTATCCATGCTGCATGCCCTGGTGGAAGTGATAGAATACCTGCATGTCTGAGCTGGGGTATCGTTTCGTGCGTGGTATGGCGCAGCTGGTGGTCAAATCCTGCCTGTGCCTGTCGGTGACCGGGGCCGAGAATATCCCCCCGGCGGGCGCCTACGTGGGCATTTCCAACCATCTCGGCCGCCTTGACCCGCTGTTGGTCTTTTCTTTCCTCGACCGGCGCGATGTGGTCATGCTGGTAGCCGAGAAGTATCGCCAGACCCCTGGCATGCCCTGGTTAGTGCGCCAGTTGGACGGCATTTTCGTCGATCGCTACAACTCCGATTTCGCCACCGTGCGCGAAGCGCTGGGCCGCTTGAAGAAGGGCAGCGTGCTGGCGATTGCCCCGGAAGGCACGCGCAGCAAGACCGAAAGCCTGCTGCCCGGCCAACCTGGGGCGGCCTTCCTGGCGGCGCGCGGCGGCGTCCCGATCCTCCCGGTCGGCATCACCGGCACCGAGGACCGCAAGGTGGCTGGCAACCTGAAGCGCCTGCGCCGTACCCCGGTGCACCTGAACATCGGGCAGCCGTTTCACCTGGCTCCGCTGCCGCCCGGCGACCGGGAGGCGGCCCTGGCAGCCTATACCGACGAGATCATGTGCCGCATTGCGGCTCTGCTGCCCGCCGCATACCATGGCGTGTACGCCGGTCATCCCCGCCTGGCGCGGCTGTTGGCCGAGCAGGCCCAGCCGGCTGCAGCCGCCTAGGCGGCGCGGGCTTGCGCCGCGCGCGCCTGCATCTGCCGGCGCAGCGTCTGCACGTCGCCCGGCACAAAACGGGCGGTGAGCAGGAAGAACACTCCGCACAGCAGCCAGGTCGAGACGCAGATCAGCAGCAGCGCCGTTTTCAGCGAGCTGTTGTCGGCGATCAGCCCGGCGATACCGGGGGCCAGCGCTGCTCCGGATGATTCAATGAAGTACTGGATTGCCAGCGCCGTGCTGCGCACTTCCGGCAGGGTCACGTCGTGGACGGTCGCCACCACATTCGGCGCAGCGATTGGGATGAAGATGGCGTTGACCGCCAGCATCAGCGCGAAGCCCAGCACGTTTTCGTGCGGGATGTTCATCGTAATCGGCAGCAGCACTGCCCCGGTCAGCACGCCCACTGTGGCTACGTAGGCCCGGCCGCGCGGCGTGCGCCGGAAGGCAAAGTCGCCCAGCATCCCGCCCAGCGGGTAGCCGGCTGCCAGCACCAGCACCGCCAGCACCATCGTCATGAAGACCTGGTCCTGGGTATAGCCGCGTTCGGTCTCCAGGTAGTTGAAGAACCAGTAGGTGATCACGTTCCAGGGGAAGACCCCGAAGAAGCCCTGGATGAACAGAATGCGCAGCGTGCGCTTGTCGAACAGCTCGCGGGCGGTCTGCCAGCTGAAGCGTTCGCCGGGCACGGCCTCAATCCCGGCAAGCTCCGGCTCGCTTTGCCCGCGCTGCGGCTCTTTGACGGTGAAGAAGATTACCGCCGCTACGACGATCCCCAGCCCGCCGGTGATGTAGAATACACCGCGCCAGCCCACCACCCCGCCCAGGAACAAGCCCAGCAGCATCCCCACCAGGTAGCCGACCGGCATGGTCAGCTCCAGGAAACCGTACACCTTGCCGCGCACCTTGGGCACGAAATAATCCGCCACCAGGCTGTACAGCCCCGGGTAGCTCGAGTCGTCGATGCCGGTGGTGGCGCGCGCCGCCAGGAAGGCGCCGTAGTTGGGGGCCACTGCGCCCAACCAGGTGGTTGCGCCCCAGATGAAGGATGCCAGCGCCAGCAGCCTGGCGCGGGCATAGCGGTCGTACAGGTAGCCCCACAGCGGATAGCACACCGCCCCCACCAGCAGCGCCCCGGTGGTGACGAAGCCCATCTGCGCCCGGCTGAGCTGGAACTCTTCCATGATCGGCGTGGTCAGCGGCCCGATCAGCAGCTTGTCGGCCTGGTGCAGCAGCATAAAGGCGAAAAACACACCGAACACGTACCAGCGGTAGCGGGAAGATGCAGGCATGCGCGGCTCCGATTGCAGGGATGTCTGCCGATTCTACTATAGATCGGCGGGTTGAAATTACTTACCCGCCAACTAACGCAGCCGTAAAGGTCGTACTTAGAAAAGATGATATAATTCGGGGCACTTGGCTTTATCTTAATATGACCAGCAACAGCGGAGGATTTGTCCCCATGGAAATCATCAACACCTCGTATAAGCACTGCGACCTGGTGAAGGTCAACGGCCGCATCGACAGCGCCACTTCGCCGCAGCTTGCTAAAGCGCTGGATGAAATTACCGAAGCCGGGCGCTTCAAAATCGTCCTGGATCTGTCGGAAGTCGAATTTATGTCGTCGGCAGGTCTGCGGGTGCTGATCGGCACGCAGAAGACCTGCAAGCGCTACAACCGGGGGGAAGTTGTACTGGCCGGAGTGCCGAAGCGCATCTACGATGCGTTGGAGCTGGCCGGTTTTGTGCCGTTGTTCAAGTTCCACGACAACGTTCTGGATGCCGTCGGCTCGATCTAGCCGCGGCACGGCATGTCGGTAGCCACGAGGCTGGAGGTCTGGGCTGCCTTCAGCCTCTCGGTATTCTTACGGTAGAAGTCCATTCATGAGCGAAACATCTTCTCGATCGGTAGTCTATACCGCTCAGTTCGAAAACCTGGATCTGGTGCGCGATTTTGTCGCCGAAGCGGCTGAGGCCTGTGGCTTGGAGCCGGCGGCTGTGTATGGCGTTCAACTGGCGGTGGACGAAGCCTTTACCAATATCATCGAGCACGCCTATGGCGGCGAAAGCGATGAGAAAATCCGCTGCGACTGCCGCATCGAGCGCAGCGCTCTGGTGATCTCCCTGTGCGACTGCGGCAAACCGTTCAATCCGTTGGACGTACCCGCGCCGGATCTGCAGGCCGATTTAGAAGAGCGCGAAGTGGGCGGCCTGGGCCTGTACTTCATGAATAAGCTGATGGACGACGTCCAGTTTGCCTTCGGCAAAGAACCCGAAACCGGCAAAACCTGCAACATTCTCACGATGGTGAAACGCAAGGGGGCCTGAGCTTGGCTGCCAGGCAGCCGGGGTCTGCTCCGGCAACGGATCCCCTGCCGCAGGTGTTGGGATTGGGGGAACGCCTGCTGGCCCTGGCCCAGCGAGCCGTTGGGGAGCGCATCTCGGCCCAGCAGCTGGTCATCTTGCAGGGGGCGCAGATCCTGGAAGCCGCCCGCGCCCTGATCGATGGACAGGTCAGCCTGTGGTTGGACAGCCAGATCATCCGCCCGTATATTCCCAAGGAAGCTGAAAAACCGCTCCTGTTCACCGCCCTGGAAGCGCGCCCCGGCTTTGCATCTGCCGGCGGAACCTCGACCGGCGATGTAACCACCGGGCAAGCGCCGGCGGGCGACGCGCCGGTAGGCGACCCGCCGGCCGCACAGCACCCGCCGGAAGCGCCCCGTCCGGGCGGCGGCCTGCTGCCGCCGCTGATGGCCGCCGCGCTGAAGGCTGCCGGCCCGCTGTGCGCCGCCGACAGCCGCACCCGTCCCTTCTGGCGGCATGGCGTGCCCCGCCGCCCATCACCCGGAGCGGCGGCCGCCCCGCTGCGCCTGAGCAGCGGCCGGCCGCTGGGGGTGCTGCTGATCGAGCGCCCGTCCGGCCACGCGCTGCTGCCCGCCGAGATCGACCGCCTGCAGGGCCTGGCGCTGCAGGCCGCCGTGGGGCTGCAGTTCAGCCTGCACACCATCGACGAGCGCTGGCGCACCCAGCAGCTGGCCCTGGTACGCCAGGTCAGTCTGCAGATTCTCAACCTGCGCGACCTGGATGAGATCGCCCGCCGGGTCACCCGCCTGATCCAGGAGACCTTTGACTTCTATTACGTGGCGGTCTTTACGCTGCAGCCCGGCCAGGCGCTGCTGCAGTTCCGCGCCAGCGCCGGCCCGCGCCCGGTGGCCCCGGCGGTGCGGGTCGGTGAAGGCATGGTCGGCTGGGTGGCGCAAACCGGTCAGGAGCTGATCGCCGGCGACGTTCGCCGCCAGCCGCGCTACCAGCGCCTGCCCGCCCTGCCGCACACCCGCGGCGAGGCCAGCCTGCCGCTGGTGGCCCAGGACCGCCTGTTGGGCGTGATGGATGTGCAGAGCAGCAAGCGTGATGACTTCGATGAGATCGACATGCTGGTGCTGCGCGCCCTGGCCGACAGCATTGCTATTGCGATTGAAAATGCCGGGCTGTACTCGGACCTCAGCCGCCGCGCCGGTCAGCTGGAAGCCGTCTACGCGGTCAGCAGCGCCATCACCTCCATCCTGGATCAGGATCAGCTGCTGAACGAAGTGGTCAACCTGCTGCAGGCGCGCTTCGGCTATCCGTATGTGCACGTCTACACCGTCCACCCCGGGCGGCGCAAGGTCTTCTATGAGGCCGGCACCTACGGCGAAGCGCTGCGCCAACAGGAGTTCGCCTACGACCTGGACGACCCGCTTGGCCTGGTGCCGTGGGTGGCCCGCAGCGGAACCACCGCCCTGGTCAATGATGTCACCCAGGACTCACGCTACCGCCGCTCGCCGGTGGCCCCCGACCAGACCCGTTCTGAGTTGGTGGCCGCGCTGACCTTTGGCCAGGAGGTGCTGGGCGTGCTGGATGTCCACTCCGACCGCCTGGACGCGTTCGGTGAAGAAGACCGCTTCCTGTTCGAATCGCTGGCCGATCACGTGGCGATTGCCCTGCGCAATGCCATGCTGTACCGCTCGGAAGTGTGGCGGCGCAAGGCGGCGGATGGGATGCGCGAAGTAGCCGGCCTGCTTTCGGCCGACGCCGACCTGGACGATGTGCTGGCCGCGATTTTGCAGGAGCTGGGCAGCACGCTGCCGCTGGAGGCCGCCGCCATCTGGCTGCTGGAAGAGGACCATGCCGGCGACCTGGACCGCGCCCAGCTGCACCTGGCGTCTGCCGCGGGGCTGCGCACCGCCGGGCTGGACCTGGAGCCGGGCCTGACCCCGGACGAAGTGCTGCGCTTCAACGCCGCCCCGCTGGTGGTGGATGACTCAGCTGCCTGGCTGCGCCAGGCGCTGCAATCGCCCGAGCCGCTGACCCGCCAACCCGGCGGGTTGTATGAGCCGCTGGGCGCGCTGCTGGGTTTCCCCGGCGATTATTCGGCCCTGGCTGCTCCGCTGCGCGTCGGCGGGCAGATGTTGGGTGTGCTGGCGCTGGTGCATTCCACCGCCGGGCGCTACGGAGGGGAAGCGCGCGCTCTCAGCGCAGCTTTCGCCGCTTACGCTGCGGTGGCGATTGAGAACACGCGCATGTATGAGGCGGCTCACGAACAGGCCTGGGTCTCGACCGTGCTGCTGCAGGTGGCTGAAGCCACCCAGTCGCTCACCACGCTAAACGAACTGCTGATCACCGTCACGCGCTTCACCCCGATGCTCGCCGGGGTACGTGCCTGCCTGCTGTATATCCTGGACGAAGACGGCGATTTCGTCCCCACTGCTTCGTCCGAGCTTTCCCCCGAGCAGCAGGCCGAGTTCGAGCGCTGGCGCTTCGCTCCCGGCGATGTGCCCGCCCTGGATCACCTTCTGGCAGATCGCCACCCAATCATCTTGCACAACAACGAAGATGATCGCAGCCTGATGGCGATCCTGAAGCCCGTCATGCGCAAGGCTGAAGCCCGCTCAACCCTGGAAGCCAGCCTGCCGGTGCTGGTGCCGATGGTGGCGCGCGGCGAAGTGCTGGGCGCTTTCGTGGTTGATTACGCCGCCGGTGCATCCGGGATGAGCGGTAAGACGCTGGACGATTTCTTCAGCGAACGCCTGGCGATCTTGCAGGGCATCGCTCACCAGACTGCGGTAGCGGTGGATAATATCCGCCTGCTGAAATCACAGAAGGAAGAAGCCTACGTTTCGGTGGCGCTGCTGCAGGTGGCCCAGGCGGTGGTCTCGTCCAACGACCTAGCCGAAGCGCTGGGGGCCATCGTGCGTATCACGCCAATCCTGGTCGGCGTCAAGCGGGCCATGATTTACCTGTGGGATGACGCCCACCGTGTCTTCCGCCTCTCGCAGGCCTATGGGTTGAGCCGGGACGCCGAGACGCGCCCCTACCTGCTGGGCGAGTTCCCGCTGTTGGATGCCGTGCTGATCGAAGATATGCCGCTGGCCCTGCCGCTGTGGAATGAGCTGTCCAGCGACGAGAACGTCCCGCAGGCCTGGACCGCCCTCGATCCGCCCGACCTGGATCTGGTGGACGATTACTTGCAGAATGCCCCCGCCCTGCTGCTGGCTTTCCCGCTTTCGGTCAAAGGCCGCGTGCTGGGGGTGTTCCTGGTTGAAGAACCCGACTCGCTGTCTGCCGATGGGCTTGGCCCCGGCGCGAACCGCCGGCTGCGCGCCAAGCGCATGGAGATTATCACCGGCATCTCACAGCAGGCCGCCCTGGCGGTGCAGAACGATATCCTGCAGCGCGAGATGGTCGAGCAGGAGCGCCTGGAACGCGAGATGCAGCTGGCGCGTGAGATCCAGAACGCCTTCCTGCCGCAGGAGGTGCCCGACCTGCCCGGCTGGGATCTGCGCGTCCGCTGGCGTACGGCCCGCGAGGTGGGCGGAGACTTCTACGACTTCTTCGAGCTGCCCGGCAGCCGCCTGGGTCTGCTGATCGCCGATGTGGCCGACAAGGGCATGCCTGCGGCGCTGTTCATGACCCTGGTACGCACGCTGGTACGCGCTACCATCCAGGAGACCGATTCGCCGGCCGAGGTGCTGGAACGCGTCAACGAGATCATCGTGCCCGAAGCGCCGCGCGGCATGTTCGTCACTATCCTGTATGCTGTGCTTGACCTGGACACCGGGGTGCTGGAATATGCCAACGCCGGGCACAACCCCGGGCTGCTGCTGCGCCCAGCCGGCTGCCAGGTGGAGCGCACCGAGCGCAGCGGTATGGCGCTGGGCGTGCTGGAAGGCGCTCGTCTGCACGAGCACCGCACCACCCTCGCCCCCGGCGACTACCTGGTGTTGTATACCGACGGCGTGACCGAAGCCTTTTCGCCGCAGGGCGAGCCGTTCACCGAGGAGCGCTTGCTGGAAGTGCTGAAGAACGGCCCGGCCTGCGCCCCACAGCCGGGGATGGAGAACTGGTCGGCCGAAAGCCTGCTGAACGAGATCGACCTGTCTGTGGAGCGTTTCACCGATGGCGCCGACCCGTCTGATGACCTGACCCTGCTGGTGTTGAAATACCTGGGCTGAGCAGCGCTGTCCCGGCCGCGTCCACTGTCCCATTAAAAGTTTTGCCGGGCGTGGGGGGGGCACGCCCGGCAAGTCTAAGGAGGGCCACCGGAAGACAAGCACGGGGGAACATGCTGTTGGCTTCCCTTTGGTGACGTGACACCCACTTTTCTTACCAGTAATCAGGGAGGGTAGGTGTCGACGCCGTTAACTATACCCTGTTTTGTCCAATAAATGCATTAGGGGGGTCTTAGAATATCGGATAAAATTTGTCTGATTTGTGAGAAGCGTTTTTAATCTGGCCGTTTACAGCGCCTGGTTTATAGACGCCCATTTATGGGCGGTGCTTGAAGATCTTCAGCCATTCATCCACTTCACCCGAGCTGAGCAGGTCTGGAGTGCTCGGACCCGGCGAGCGCCCGGCCTGCGCCAGGGCCTTGCTCAGTTCTTTGGCAAAGGCCTCCGACGACAGCACCTGTGCGCGCACGGCGCGCGCTTCGCTCTGCACTCGCCCATCCGAGCTGACCACGGTCCAGTTTTTGGCGCCCTTGCCCAGGTCGACCAGCCGCCGGCGGATCGCCTCGTCGGCGATGGTGGCCTGCGGCACAAAGCGCGCCGTCAGCAAGCCGTAGCTGCGCTGGCGCGCCTGCCCGGCTGGGGCTTTGTCGAAAAACACTTCCACCGGGCGGCGCGTCACCCGGCAGAATTCTTGCAACATCTCGATCAACTGCTGCTCGTCATCGATGTCGCGCAGGCTCAACCCCGGGATCTTGGGGACCAGGTTATGGCCGTCGATCAGGTAAGGCATCATCCCATTGTATGGTCAAACGCCCGGCCCGTCAACCGGAATTTATGCTATCATTGACACGGTATCGCCTATGAAAAGCTGGAAACGCCTGAGCTTCTACCTGGTCCTGAACGTCCTGGTCTCGGCCTGCACCACGTTGGGGGTGCTGTTCGCCTGGGACCAGTTATACGGTCCGCTGCCGCGCGGGCTGCTGCCGCGCCTGTTTAGCAGCTCGTCCGCCGCCGCCGTGGAGCCGACTGCCGCGCCGCCGGGCGCCGGCGAACCGCAGCTGCGCCCCACCCCGACCGAGGTGTACGAGGTCTACCAGGTGCGCTCGGGCGATACGTTTGAGAGCATCGCCGCCGCCAACAACATCAGCGTGGACGAGCTGATCGCAGTCAACGGTTTCACCCAATCGCAGCCGTTGGGCGAGGGCGAGGTGCTGCGCATCCCGCAGCGCACCGCCGGCAGCGTGGTGATCGACAGCGTCATCGGCGCCGGCGACCTGGCCCTGGAGCATGTGATGCTCAAGCACAGCGGCGGGGGCGAGATCTCGCTCACCGGTTGGCGCCTGGAAGATGGCAAAGGCAGTGTGTTCATCTTTCCTGATGCCCCGCAGCTGACCCTGTATGCCGGCGGAGCGGTCAATATCTATACCAACGCCGGGGTCAATACGGTGATCGAACTGCACTGGGGCCTGGAGCAGTCCATCTGGTCCTCCGGCAGCACGGTGATCCTGCGCGACGCCCAGGGCAATGTGCAGGCCCGCTACCTGGTGCCGTAAGCCGGCCCGCTGCCCGGGCAGCTCGCCTCCCTGGACAATCCTGTATAGCAAAGGGTAGAATACCGGGTATGTCGGATCTCGGCGCCCCGCAGGCGCTCTATCGCAAATGGCGGCCGCAGGCCTGGGAAGCGGTCATCGGCCAGGGCCACGTGGTTGGCACGCTGCGCAGCGCGCTGGCGGCGGGCAAAATGGCGCACGCCTACCTGTTCTCCGGTCCGCGCGGCACTGGCAAGACCACTACCGCTCGCTTGCTGGCGAAGGCGGCCAACTGCCTGGAAGACGACCTGGCGCGCCGCCCGTGCGGCGAGTGCGCCCACTGCCAGGCGGTCAACCAGGGCCGCTTTATGGACCTGATCGAAATCGACGCCGCCTCCAATACCAGCGTCGAAGACGTTCGCGACCTGCGCGATAAGATCAACTTTTCGCCCAACCAGGGCCGCTACAAAGTCTATATCATCGACGAAGTCCACATGCTTTCCACGGCTGCCTTCAATGCCCTGTTGAAGACCCTGGAAGAGCCGCCGCCGCACGCTGTCTTCATCCTCGCCACCACCGAAGTGCACAAAATCCCCGCCACGGTGCTTTCACGCTGCCAGCGGCACGAGTTCCGGCGTATTTCTGTAGCCGAGATCGCCGCCCACCTGAAATCCCTGGCTGACCGGGAAGGCATCCAGGCCGCGCCCGAGGCGCTCAACCTGATCGCCCGCCAATCCACCGGCGCCATGCGCGATGCGATCTCGCTGCTTGATCAACTGGCCTCTACCGGGCAGGCGATCACCATCGAGATGGCCCAGGAGGTGCTTGGCACAGCCGCCAGCGGCGCCGTGCTGGCGCTGCTGGATGCGCTGGTGGCGAAAGACTCTGCCGCCGGGCTGGACCGCATCCATGCTGCGCTGGACGCCGGCAGCGACCCGCGCCAGTTCGCCCGCCAGGTGGTCGATTACCTGCGCGACCTGCTGCTGATCAAGATGGGCAACGCCGCCCACATCGACGCGGCCGCCGAAACCCGGGCCCAGATGGCCCGCCATGCCCAGTCTTTCAGCATCCCTGAACTGCTGCGCGCCATCCGCCTGTTCACCTTTGCGGCGGGCGAAGCGCGCGCCGCCTGGCAGCCGTCGCTGCCGCTCGAGATGGCTTTCGTCGAAGCGCTGGAGCCACCCGCGGCCGAGCCGGCCCCGCAGCCGGCTGCCTCCGCTGGTCCTGCGGCCCGCCCGGCGCCGCCCGCCCGCGCCGCGGCGCCTTCCGCTGCGCCGGCCGCGCACCCGGCTGCGCCCGCGCCGGCTGCCCCAGCGGGAGAGCCGGCGGCTGCTGCACGCCCCAGCGCGCCGGAGGACAACTCCTCGAGCCAGAAGCTGGCCCAGGTGTGGAAGGATATCCTCAACCAGGTGCGCCGCAGCAGCAACGCGGCGTATGCGGCGTTGAATTCGGTCACCGGTAAGGCCATGCGCGGCAACAAGCTGGTGCTCAGCTTCGGCAGCGATATCATCAAAGAAAAGGTTGAAAAACCTGAGAGCATGGACCTGCTGCGCCAGGCGCTGCAGCAGGTCTTTGGTTTTGAAGTCTTCGTGGTGTGCGTGATTGACTCCGCCCGCCGCGATTCGGTCCCGCCCGGCGTGGACGACGACGGCATGGTGGCCGCCGCGCTGCGCGACCTGGGCGGGGAATTGGTCGACTATCATTAACTGCGCCAGGAGGAACCAATGGCGAAAGGTTTTAAAGCCCCCAAGATGGGCGGCAACCCGATGGGCATGATGGGCCAGCTGCAAAAGCTGCAGGAGCAGATCCAGCAGACCCAGGCCCAGCTGGCTAACGAAGAAGTGACCGAATCCGCCGGCGGCGGGGCGGTGGCGATCACCGTCACCGGCGACCAGCGCTGCACCCGGGTGGTCATCGACCCCGAACTGCTGAAAGACGCCGACGCCGAAATGCTGCAGGACCTGGTGCTGACCGCGTTCAACAAGGCGCTCGACGCTTCGCGCGCCATGGCTGCCGAGCGGCTGGGGCCGTTGGCCGGCGGGCTGCCCTTCTAAGCGGCGCGCATGCTGCTTCCCGAGCCGATCCAAAACCTGGTCAACGCCTTGTCGCGCCTGCCCGGGATCGGTCCCAAGACCGCCTCCCGGCTGACCTTTTACCTGCTGCGCGCCCCGGAAGACCTGTCGCGCGACCTGGCTGAAGCGCTGGTGCAGCTGAAAGCCGGCACCACCTACTGCCCAATCTGTTTTAACATCACTGCCGCCGGCCGCAGCCAGTGTGAAGTGTGCGCCAGCGAGGCGCGTGACCCGCGCCTGATCTGCGTGGTCGAAGAGCCGCTCGACGTGCTGGCGCTGGAGCGCACCGGCGGTTTTACCGGACGCTACCACGTGCTGCACGGGGCGCTCTCCCCGATCGAAGGCATCGGCCCCGAACAGCTCAAGATCCGCGAGCTGGTCGAGCGCGTGCGCAGCGGCCCGGTGCGCGAGATCATCCTGGCGACCAACCCCAGCCTGGAAGGCGACTATACTGCCGCCTACCTGCGCCAGCAGCTTGCCCCGTTGGGGGTGCGCCTCACCCGCCTGGCGCGCGGCCTGCCGGTGGGCGGCGACCTGGAGTACGCCGATCAAAACACGCTGCTGCGCGCCCTTTCCGGGCGGCAGGAGATGGACAGCTGAGTTAAACGCCGCCGCTCCCGGCGAGTTTCCCCAGCCCGGGAGCGGCGGTAGGATGGTCAGGCGGCGTTATTGGCCGGCGTCGCCGAAGTAGATCTGTTCTCCGTAGATATCGACCCCATACGAATTAAACAGCGCCTGGACTTCCGGCGAGAGCAGGTACTGCGCCAGGGCCATCGCCCCGGCGTAGTTAATCTTGGGGGATTTGTCCGGGTTGCCGGTCAGCAGGTGGTAGTTCTCGCGCAGGTCATTGCTGCCTTCCACCAGCACCTCTAGCTTGAACCCGGGTTCTTTTTGCTTGGTTTCCAGGTAGACGCTGCGCGGCGCCAGCACATAAGCGTTCTTATCGGACGCCAGGCGCACCAGGCCCACCAACCCATCGGACCGCTTCGTATACCATTCCCCATCCGGGGTCACACCGGCCGCTTTCCACAGCCGGCTTTCGGCCTGGCTGGTGGCCGATTCGCCTTCGCTGGTGTACATCTTGCTCTTGGTCTCGGCGATCTTCTTCAAGGCTTCGGCCCCGCCGGCTGCGCCCTTGATCCCGGCTGGGTCTGCCTGCGGCCCCAGCAGCACGTAATCGCTGTGCATGATCAGGATGCGGTCTCGCCCAAAGCCGTTGGCGATGAACTCCTGCTCGCTGCCCGGTTCGCTGACCAGCAGCGCATCGGCCACGTACTTTTCGCCCAGGCGGAAGGCCCGCCCGGCCCCGCCGGCTTCAACCACCACCTGGTAGCCGGTGTCGGCGGCGAACTCATCGACGATTTTCTGCAGCGGCCCGTCATCTCGAAGAAGTGAAACGGTAGCCAGCGTCACGCGCTTCATCCCCGGGGTGCCGGCGGCTTGCTTGGTGACGGACGGATCGTCTGTGGCCTGTCCGGCGGGCTGCTCGGCCGCAGGCTGTTCAGCCGCCGGTTGTTCGGTGCCGGCTGCTTCGGTTTGGGGCGCCGGGGCAAACCCCGAATCGGTCGGGGCGGGCACGCCGGTGGGGGCCGCGCTGCTAAACGGCAGATTGCAGGCCAGCGCGCCGGCAACCAGCAGCGCAAACAAAAAGACAAACGGTTTATGCAAATGCATCTTTATTCTCTCCTGGGCGCCGGTGCACGGCGCAGATCTGTGACCCTTTATTGTACCGCGAAAAAAAGACGCCTTTCCGGCGCCCGGTGTTCCCGTTCCCGAACTGCGGGTAGAAATGGTTGTTCTGCTCGCCCCGGTCGCGTTACGGGAAGCGCCGCTCGCCGGTGCAGCGGGTGGAATAGCCGCCCAGGGCTTCCACCTGGCGGAGGAAATCCGCCTCGGCCAGGCGCTCAAACAGCGGCTGCAGCAGGGCAGAGTCCATATCGGCCAGGCTGAGCGCCAGATCGAAGCGCTCTTCAAACAGCGGCACGAACTCCAGGTCCAGCCGCTGCGCCGCAGCCAGCAGACCAATGCTTACGCCGGCCCGCCCGCTGCGCACCACTTCGGCGGCGGCGGTGTGCGTGCGCACCTCACGCTCGTAACCGTTGATCTGCCCGGCAGCCAGCCCAAGCTGCTTGAGCTGCTGGTCGAGCCACAGGCGCGTGCCAGAGCCGCGGTTGCGGTTGATCAGCAGCACGCCGGGGCGCGCCAGGTCGGCTACGCCGCGCAGCCCCAGCGGGTTGCCCGGCGCCACGATCAGCCCCTGCTGGCGGTGCGCCAGCGTCACCAACCCGATCTGCCGGTCGGGGAACAGGTGCCGCACGAACGACAGGTTGTATTCGCCGCTCTCCGGGTCAAACAGGTGGCACCCGGCGATCTGGGCCTGCCCCTGGCGCAGCGCCACCAGCCCTTCCATGCTGCCCACCGGCAGGGTGAACAGGTCCAGCGAGGGCTGCCTGGCGTCGCGCAGCTTCACGGCCAGCAGTTCTAACGCCAGGTCGTGGCTGCCCATCACGGTCACACGGTGGTTCTCGGCGCTGGCGGGCAGGATGATCTGCTGCAGTGCGAACGCGCGCGCTCGCGAGCGGTAATATTTCTCGATAAAGCCGCGCACAACGCGCGTTTCCACCTGTTCCACCAGCCCGGCCTGCTCCAGCAGCTTAACATGGTGGCGCACCCGGGCCGGGTGCTCGTCCAGGATCTCGCCCAGTTGGGTCAGCGTAGCCGGCTCGGCCATCAGCAGGCGCAGGATTGTCAACCGGCGGCTGTCAGACAGCAGCTTCATTTGATCGAAGTCGCGAATGTGGCGCAGATGCTCCATAGTGCCATACGTGCTTTCTAAAACTTGAATAATTGGTTAATTTCACCAATTGGCTGAAGCGCAAAACAAACTGTAATTAATTTTATTTTGCGTTAAATTTTCGTTTACCCTCTTCTGGGATAAGTTTAGCACGTCCTGGGCCGCCTGTCCATGAATATTTTACCTATTTTTGTACACTTTGCCAGGGTTTGACATGCCCACCCCGGCATGGTACACTCACCGCGCCTGCTGCGGAGCCGCCTGTGTCTGGCGCTCGAATCGGGCAGGCTGGAACAGGCGAGGTTACACATGAATGTATTTATTGGCATGAAAGTCCCCCGCCAGGACGCCGCCTTGCGGTCCCTGGGGGAGCAGGCTGCCCGGGCGCTGCAGGCCGCCGGGCGCCAGGTCTTCCTGGCCTGGGCCGAGATCGAGCGCGCCGGGCTGCGCGCTCCGGGCGAGT
Source organism: Chloroflexota bacterium (assembly GCA_046089985.1). Classification (GTDB taxonomy): domain Bacteria; phylum Chloroflexota; class Anaerolineae; order Anaerolineales; family UBA4823; genus RBG-16-57-11. Next base: position 5,767 of record JBJSYW010000580.1, on the reverse strand, counting down.
TTATGCCGTTTGTGCGCCAGGCGATCGCCCGCTGTGACTGCATGCTGGTGCTGTATCATCCTGAGCTGCGCGGTGGGCTGATCGAGTTGGGCATCGCCTACGCGCTTGAAAAACCGATTTTCGTGGCTGCTCCAACCGGCGCGCGTATCTCATCCTCCGCCCTTGGCTGTGCCGCGCGTTTGATCGAATACCAGACTGAAACCGACCTGCTGATGCAACTCAAAAGCCTATGAAAAACTCTCACACCAACCGCCGCTACCTGGACGCCCTGGAACAGTATGTGCTGGTCTTTGACGGGGCGATGGGCACCAGCTTGCAAGCCCAAAAACTTGGCCCCGCCGATTTCGGCGGCGAGCGCTACAACGGCTGCAACGATTATCTGGTGATCAGCCGCCCGCAGGCCGTCGAAGCCGTGCACCGCAGTTTCCTGGAGGCGGGGGTCGACGTGCTGGAAACCGACACCTTCCGCTCCAACCGCCTGACGCTGGGCGAGTACGGCCTGCAGGCGCGGGTGATCGAGATCAACCATGCCGCAGCGGCCCTGGCGCGCCGCCTGGCCGATGAATACACCACCCCCGCCCAACCGCGCTTCGTGGCCGGCTCGATCGGCCCATCCGGCAAGCTGCCCTCGGCCGATGACCCGGAGCTGTCCAATATCCAATACGAAGAACTGGCGGATGTCTTCCGCGAGCAGGCTGTGGGCCTGATCCAGGGTGGGGTTGACCTGCTGCTGATCGAAACCTCGCAGGATATCCTGGAAGTTAAGGCCGCCATCCAGGGTGTGCAGCGCGCCTTTGAAGAAACCCGTGCCTGGCTGCCGCTGCAGGTGCAGATCACGCTGGATACCACCGGGCGCATGCTGCTCGGCACCGATATCGCCGCGGCCCTGGCGATCCTGGAAGACCTGCCGGTCGATGTGATCGGCCTGAACTGCTCCACCGGCCCCGAGCATATGCGCCAGCCGATGGCCTACCTGGGCGAGCACACTCGCCTGCCGGTTTCGTGCATCCCCAACGCCGGGCTGCCGCTGAACGTGGACGGTGAAGCGATCTATCCGCTGGAGCCGGAGCCGTTCGCTGAGGCGCTGGCCGGTTTCGTCGAAAAGCACGCCATTAGCGTGGTGGGCGGCTGCTGCGGCACCACCCCGGCCCACCTGCAGCGCCTGGTGCAGCGCCTGGGCGGCGCGCCTGCCAACCGCGCCCGCCATCCAGCCCGCCCCACCCCAGACGCGCCGCGCCTGGCCTCAGCCACGCGCGCGATGGCCATGCGCCAGGAACCGCCGCCATTCCTGATCGGCGAGCGCTGCAACGCCCAAGGCAGCCGCAAGTTCAAGCGCCTGCTGCTGGCCGAAGATTACGATGCCATCCTCGAGATCGGCCGTGAGCAGGTGGAAGGCGGCGCGCATGCCCTGGATATCTCGGTCGCCGTCACCGAGCGCGCCGATGAAGTCGAGTTGATGCGCCGGGTGGTGAAAAAGCTGGCCTCCGGCGTGGAAGTGCCGCTGGCGATCGACACCACCGAGCCGGATGTGATGGAAGCCGCCCTGCAGACCGCCCCCGGGCGCTGCCTGATCAACTCTACCCACCTGGAATCCGGCCCGCAGAAAGCTGCCCGCGTCTTCGACCTGGCCCGCCAGTACAACGCGGCCGTGCTGGTGCTCACCATCGACGAGAAGGGCATGGCCAAGACCGCCGACGCCAAGCTGGCGGTGGCCCGGCGCATCCATGACATGGCGGTCAATGAGTTTGGTCTGCGCCCGCAAGCGCTGGTCTTCGACACGCTGACCTTCACCCTGGCTACCGGCGACCCCGAGTTCAGCGCTTCGGCCATCGAGACCCTGGAGGGCATCCGGCGCATCAAGGCTGAGCTGCCCGGCGTGCTCACCTCGCTGGGCGTCAGCAACGTCTCGTTCGGCCTGGACCCGGCGGCTCGGCCGGTGCTCAACTCGATCATGCTCTACCACGCCGTCCAGCACGGCCTGGACATGGCGATCGTCAACCCGGCCCACATTACCCCTTACGCCGAAATCCCCGCCGAGCAGCGCCGGCTGGCCGAAGACCTGATCTTCAACCGCCGGCCCGATGCGCTGCAGCGCTTCATTGAATACTTCCAGGCCAATGCTCCCAGCGCAGCCGGCAAGGAGAGCGCCGACCCGACCGATGGGCTGAGCGCCGCCGAGCGCCTGCAGTGGCGCATCCTGCACCGCCACAAGGACGGCGTGGAGGCCGATATCGACGAGATCCTGTCTGGGCGCGGCGAACTCCCGCTCAACGACGCCGCGGTCGGCATCCTGAACCGGGTGCTGCTGCCGGCGATGAAAGAAGTGGGCGACCGCTTTGGCGCCGGCGAGCTGATCCTGCCTTTCGTGCTGCAGTCGGCCGAAGTGATGAAAAAGGCGGTTTCACACGTCGAGCAGTTTTTGGAGCGCAAGGAAGGCGCCAGCAAGGGCCTGGTGGTGCTGGCTACCGTCTACGGCGATGTGCACGATATCGGCAAAAACCTGGTCAAGACCATCCTGGCGAATAACGGCTACTCGGTGGTCGACCTGGGCAAGCAGGTGCCGGCCGAGACGATCATCGCCAAGGCGGCCGAACTGCAGGCCGATGCCATTGGGCTGAGCGCGCTGCTGGTCAACACCAGCAAGCAGATGCCGCTGATCGTCAACGAACTGCACCGCCGCGGGCTGTCCATTCCGGTGCTGGTCGGCGGGGCAGCCATTAACCGGCGCTTCGGCTGGCGCATCCTGTTCACTGACGACGGCCCGGCCTATGCGCCGGGGGTGTTCTACTGCAAAGACGCCTTCGAAGGCCTGTCCACGATGGATGCCCTGATCGACCCGCAGGCGCGCGGCCCGCTGCTGGAGAAGCTCAACCAGGAAGCCGCGCGCGAGCTGGGCCGCGAGCTGCACCCCCGCACCGAGAGCGGCGCGATCCCGCGCTCGCAGGTGGTTCCGCAGCCGCTGCGCCTGCCAGACGGCGTCGCCGGCGGGCCGCGGGTGGTGCGTCAGATGCCGCTGGAGCTGGTCTTCCAGCACCTGGCTAAAAACGAGCTGTTCCGCCTGTCGTGGGGGGCGAAGAACGCCCACGGCGAGGAATGGCAGCGCCTGGAGGCTGACTTTGAGGCCCGCCTGGCGCGCATGACCCGCACCGCGCTGCGCGAGGGCTGGCTGCGCCCGCAGGGCGTCTACGGCCTGTGGCCCTGCCGCGCCGATGGCGATGCCCTGCTGCTGTTTGACCCGGCCGACCCCTCCCGCCAGGTGGCACGCTTCAGCTTCCCGCGCCAGCCGTTTGGCGAGCACCTGTGCCTGGCCGACTACTTCGCCGGCCCTGAAACCGGCCGGCTGGACACCGTGGCGCTGCAGGTGGTGACTGTCGGTCAGGAAGCCAGTGAGCGTTTTGATCGCCTGCAGGCCGCCGGCGATTACTCCGAAGCCTATTACCTGCACGGGCTGGCGGTGCAGACCGCCGAAGCGGCTGCCGAGTACCTGCACCGCCACATCCGGCGTGAACTGGGCCTGCCGGACGGCCAGGGCAAACGCTACTCCTGGGGCTATCCCGCCATCCCCGACCTGGCCGATCACCGGGTTGTCTTTGACCTGCTGCCGGCCGAGCGCGAGTTGGGCATGGGCCTCACCTCGGCTTTCCAACTGCTGCCCGAGCAGTCCACCGCTGCGATCATCTTGCATCATCCCCAGGCGAAGTACTTCTCAGTGGGAGAGAGCCGGGTGGAGCAGCTGGTCGAACGTTAAGATGGCCAGGCGCCGCTGCGCGACTAACAAAAATGAAACCGCTTTTGGGTACGGCCCTGGGAAATCTTTCCTAGGGCCGTGTTCTGCTTTCCAGTAGCATGAAGATATGAAAACAAACACGTTCCTCCTCCTGGTAATCTTCACAGCCCACTGGCTGGCGTGGGGAGCTGCGCCGGCAGATCGGGCCTCCTATGCCTACAGCCTGTCGCTGGACGGAGTTGACCTGGACCTGGTTCTCCCGCTGGCGGGGCTGCAGTTTGTACTGCCGGAAAAGGACGCGCTCTACCCAGGCGCGCTGGCAGCCTCGGCTGCGCCATTCCAGGAGGTCAGCCTGGAGGCGGTGCCGGACGAACTGCGCCCGGCGCGCAGCGCCCTCATGGTGGGCGACGCGCGCGCCAACCTGCAAGACTTTCGCCGCGACCAGCAGGCGCTTGCCCTGGATGGGTACACCGCCGAGCTGTTTGGCCGGCCGGTCGAGAGCCTGTCATGGCGCGTGGAACTGCTCACCCGCGTGGACCAGGCCGAGCCGGTCACACTGCACGAGTGGCTGGTGGAAGCTGGCGGCCGGCTGTGGCTGCTGCGCATCGCCTATGGCGCAGACAGCCCGTGGGCACAGGTTCCGCTGGATGGGGTCCACCTGGACAGCAGCCGCGTCGACGTCCCGTCGGCGGCGGCGGCCCTGGCAAGCGCCCTGCCGCCCGCGCCGGCGGATGCCGCCCCGGCTGCGCCCGCCGCAGATGATCTGCCGTTCCCGTCCTGGTGGGACGGCGAGTGCGATGTGAATAATTTCCCCGGCTCATATCCGCTGGGCGGTTCGTACCGCGGCATGCCCGCCTGCGGGCCGCGCAATACCCAGCACCTGGTATATTTTGGGGCCGGCAACTCGCAGTATGAATGGCAGTGCCCCGAGTTGAGCAAGCGCTACCTGTACCTGGCCTTTGGCACGCCGCCCTACTCGGCCAATGGCAACAAGGTGGTGGCCAACTACCCCGGCGATGACTTCGAGAAGGTCAACAACGGCGCTCCCGATAAAGGCCCGTCGGCCGGCGATGTGCTCAGCTACGGCGCCACCGACGCGGTCGGACACACCTCGGTGGTCAGCGCCGCCAGCATCGACGCCAGTGGCAACGGCGCGATCACGATCATCGAGCAGAACTGGTCAGTCGCTGGCACCCGCACGCACACCGTCTCAAACTGGACTGTCAGTTCACCCGGCATGGCTGTGATCGGCTGGCTGCACTTGAAGGACGGCAGCGGCGGCGGTGGTGGCGCTGTGGTCGACACGCAGGCCCCGGCCGTGATCTGGGCGGCCCCGGTCGGCAACGACCAGCTGTACACCCCGCCGGATGCCACCGGCCCGGTCACGCTGCAGGCCCTGGCCTCGGATGACGTGGGGGTCGCCTCGGTGCGCTTCTCTTACTGGGATGCCGCGGACGCGCTGACCGTCACGCTGGGCAGCGACGCCAGCGCCCCGTACCAGTTCTCGCTGGATCAGCGCCTGCTGCCGTACGGTGACACCCGGATGATCGTCGAAGCGCTGGACGGCTCGGGCAAGGTCTCGCCGGCCAAGCAGATCCGCCTGCGCCATAGCTACCAGGCTGCCTGTACCGCCTGCGGCCTGGGCGACGGCTTCTGGCCCGCCTACCGCGGCGACCTGCAGCACAGCGGGCGCAGCGCCGAGCGCGGCCCCGGGAAAACCGGCGCAGCTCCGGCAGTGCTATGGCAGTACAGCTCGGGCGCAAGCAGTACCGCCCCGGCTGTTGGGCGGGACGGTACAGTCTACGTGGGGCTGGGCAGCAGCCTGTATGCCTTCAACCTGTTCGGCGGCTTGCGCTGGAGCTATGCCACCAACGGCACGCTGCGCGCTCCGCTGACAGCGGCCGATGGCACGATCTACGCCGGCGGTTCGAACGGTAAGCTGCATGCCATCAACCCGGACGGTACGCGCAAGTGGGCCTTCACCACCGCCGGCGCGGTCAGCGGTGCGCCGGCCCTCGGCGTGGACGGGGCGGTGCTGGT
>JBJSYW010000579.1:0-4730 GCA_046089985.1 Chloroflexota bacterium | reverse complement strand
TCGCCAGCATCGGGTCGAGCACCAGGCAGACCGAGACGGTGGGCTCAACCAGCAGCTTGTTGTAATATTCCACCGGTTTAAGGGTCTTTTCGTCGCGGTACAGCCCGATATGCCACACTTCGGCCGAGGGCATCAGTTCCCAGAAGCCTTCCACCATGCCCAACCCGGCGCGCAGGATCGGCACCAGGCCGATCTTGTGCTGCAGTTCCATGCCCGGGGCAGCCATCAGCGGCGTCTGCACCGTGACCGGCAGCACCGCCAGGTCTCGGGTGGCCTCGTAGGCCAGCAGCGCGGCGATCTCGCGCACCAGTTCGCGGAATTTCTTCGGTTCGGTATCGATACAGCGCAGCTTGGTCAGCTTGTGCGCCACCAATGGGTGAGGGGAGGGGAAAACGTTGGGCATCTTGGCTCTTCCTTGTTGGGATTTTGCTGAATTATAGCCCACAAGGCGCGTGCCGGGAGCGGCGATTTTGCGCCTGCCCCGGGCCGCTTGCGTCAGCCCCCCTGCGCCAGGTCGTCCAGGATGTGCCTGGCGGCGCGCAGCGACAGCGCGGCGATCGTCAGGGTCGGATTGGCGGTGCCCACCGTCGGGAACACCCCACTGCCCAGCAGGTACAGGTTGGGGTGATCGTGGCTGCGGCAGTTCCGGTCGACGACCGAGTCGTTTGGGTCGTCGCCCATGCGATAGGTGCCCATGATATGCCCCGCGCCGAAGGGCGTTTGCCCGTGCTCGATGTAGCTGGAGCCAAGCGCGTTGAAGATCTGGTCGTTGACCTGGCGGGCGGCTGCCATGCCCTGGCGGACGAACTCGTCCAGCGTGTAATAGATCTGCGGGCGGGGGATGCCCAGCGCGTCCGGCTGGTCGAAGGCCGGCGTGACCCGGTTCTGCGGGTCGGGCAGCTGTTCCACCAGGTTGGCAAAGCGGTATTGGCGGGCGGCGCGCGCATTCATTTCCTCGCGCAGGCGCTTGCCGCGCAGCCCCTCCGCCAGCAGGTCGGCTGTCAGGTCCACCGGCGCCTTGCCCGGGAAGCTCCAGCCGTCTTCGCCGACGGCAATGCGGAAAGCCGAGCGCCGGCTGCGTTCTGGCCCGTCGCGGAAGTTCTCGATCCCGGCGTTTTCCAGCGGCGAGCGGTACGGAAACAGCGGCTCGTTGGCCAGCGCCCAGGAGAGCTGGATCGGATGGTCCATCAGGTTGCGCCCGACCATATCGCTGCGGTTGGCCACCCCGCCGGGCAGCCCGTCGCGGCGCGAGATCAGCAGCAGCTTGGGGGTTTCGATGGCGTTGCCTGCCAGGATGTAGATCCGCCCGGTCGCGCGCTCGCGGCTGCCGTCGGGGCGCATGAAATTGACCCCGCTCACCCGTCCGGCGGCGTCCACCTCGACCTGGTAAGCCACCGCATTCTCGATGATCTGCGCTCCCAGCGCCTCGGCCTTGCCGGCGTGTACGGCGGCGTCATACTTGGCGGCGATGGGGCAGATCGGAACGCAGCTGGCGTTGCCGCAGCACGGCGGCCGCCCGTCGTACGGCTGCGAGTTGCGCGCCTGCGGGGTGACGTGCACCTGCCAGCCCAGCGGCTGCACCGCCAGGGCGATCTGCCGGTCAAGGTACGAGAGCGGCAGCGGGGGCAGTGGGTAGGGCCCGGTGCGCGGCGATCCCAGGTCGTTTTCGCTATCGCCTGCCACGCCCAGCGCCTGCTCGGCCTGGTCATACCACAGCTCCAGCTCGTCGTAATCGATCGGCCAATCCACCGCCACCCCGTACAGGCTGTGCAGTTTGAAATCGTTCGGCAGGTGGCGCAGCGTGGTGCCCAGCCAGTGCCAGGTGGTACCGCCCACACGCCGCTCGTAGGTGCTGCCGAAGGTGTCCGGCCCGGTCTGCAGGTAATACCCGTCGCGCAGCGAGATCACCGTGGGGCGGGGAGCGTGGGGCACGTCCGGGTAGGGCGATTCGGGCGTCTTGGCGGCTGCGCTGCGGTAGGTCTGCAGCGCCTGCGCCCGGTCAACCCGCGGCCCGGCCTCCAGCACCAGCACGCGCACCCCGGCCTCGGCCAGCCGCCAGGCCGTCAGCAGCCCGGCGACGCCCGCCCCCACGATTACCACCTGCGCTTCATACTCTGCCATGCTCGCCTCCTAGAAAACACCTTTGGGCCGCTCTGCCCACACCCCGAACCAGGCGCAGATGGTGGTGGGCTTGGTGAAATGGATTGCCTTCCAGGCCAGCGCGTCCACGTAGGTGGCTACGGTGGGCGGCAGGCCGCCGGCGGGAGCGCCTTCGCCTTCCCCGGATCCGTCAGCGCCGCCGGCGGGTGGGGCCAGGATGCCGGTGTACCACAGGGTGATGATGTAATCGGCCAGCCGGCGGCGCGGTTCATCATCAAACAGGCCGGCAGCCTGCAGCGCTTCGACGTCGGCGGGTGCGGCGCCGGCGGGGATGCCGCTGGCCTCCAGCAGGCCTGCCATCCCGCTGCCCACCTGCGGGTCGGCCAGCGCGGTTTCGTAATAGATCTGGCCAAGGCGCGAGTCAAGCGTATCGAAGCCGGTCAGCAGCGCCGAGAGGGCCATGAAATGTTCGAACCCCGGCGGGGGTGGAGTCTGCGGCCCGGTTTGCACCGGCTCCAGCACCGCCGCCGGGGTGGGGGTGCTCCAATGTTCGCCCGACTGCCAGCCGTGCTCGTGCTTCACGCCGCAGCCGGCTAGCAGCCCGCCGGCCAGCGACAGTCCAGCCAGCTTGAGAAATTCGCGGCGGGAGATGCGACGCGACGCTCTTTCCGGGGGATGGGATGGACCGGTGCGGGTCATTGGCACGGCCTCAACACCAGGGCGGAGGCGCCGTCGGCGGAGATGATCAGCAGCAGGATGGCGCTGAACAGCACGCCGGCTAACCCCAGCAGGCGCTCGCGGTCGTCGCCCGGCAGCCCGGCTGGGTCGATCCACCAGGGCCGGGTGGGGTGGGCGCGCCTGTCTGCGCTGGCAAGCTGTGCATCGTCAAGCGAGCGTGCCAGGCGCAGCGAGCCAAGCCCGGCGGCGGCCACACCCAGCAGCGCTGCCAGGGCCAGCAGCCCGCCGAGCAGCGCCTGCCCGTTCAGCCCCAGCCATTCGCCGCTCAACCACGGGCCGCGCTCGCCAGACAGCGTCCCCGGCCGGCAAAGCGCTTCCAGCAGCGCCGACCCGGCCACGTGGTAGATGCTCCAGATGATCGGGCTGGCCAGCAGCAGGCGCAGCCCGCGCGAGCCGCTCAGCCCTTCGATGGTGAATATCTCTGCCATATGCGCACCTCCGCATGATCCACGCGCACCGGCCGAGTTCAGGTCAGCACCGGCGCCAGGTACAATACCGCCATCGTCGCCAACCAACCCAGCGTCACTGCGTACCAGAACATCGCCGCCAGCTGCGGGGCCAGGGGCGACGAGCGGCCGGCCGGCGCCCGCCCGGCCCGGACAAGCGCCTGGGCCAGCAGCAGCAGCCCCAACCCGGCTGCCGCCAGCATGAACCCGGCCAGCAGGTAGAAGATCGACGTATACGCATTCAGGGTCCAGCCGTAGGGCAGCTGGCGCAGCCCGTATACCTGCAGCGCGGCGCCGGCCAGGCCCAATACTAAACCGCCCGCCAGCCCGGCGCGCCGCCGACCGGTTTGCAGCTGCCCGGCGCTCCGAGCGGCGCCGCTCCAGGCCAGCACGACTGCCCCCAGAGCCACCAGCGCACTGCTGCCCAGAGCATAGCGCCCGTCGGCGCGCGGGGTGGTCTCCGGGGGCCAGGCCGGGCTTTCCAGCCGCAGGTAGAAGTAGCTGAACAGCAGGCTGGCCAGCGCCACCAGGTACACCAGGATGCTCAGCTGCATCCCGCCGCGCGCCACCGCCCGGCTGCCGCCCAGGCGCACCGCCACGCCGTGCTCGCTCTCGAAGCGCCTGGCGGCTTCCTGGTCATCCGGCGGCTCCCCGGGCCAGTGCCAGGCGATGATCGCCCCCACCAGCACCAACGTCCCGGCCAGCATCAACCCATGCAGCCGCCAGATCTCGGCCGCGAAGACGAGGATCAGGCCCACTGCGGCGATAAACGGCCAGATCGACGGCCCGGCGACGCGGAAGACCTCGCTGGGGCGGGCCTCCAGCGGCGTGGTGACCAGTGCCGCCCGCCAGCCAACCGGCCAGCGGCCCAGCCCGTCGACCAAGCGCTGCAGGCGCGTGTCGCCTTCGCTCAGCTGCGATTGGTCCCACAGCGGGCTGCGGCTGCGCACGATCGGCAGCACGGCAAAGCCGTAGGAAGGCGGCGGCAGCGCCACCGACCACTCCAGCGAATCCGCGCCCCACGGGTTGCGCCCGGCCTCGGCCCCGCTGCGCAGGCTGATAAAGATGTTCAGCAGGAAGGCCAGCACCCCGGCGGCCAGCAGCCACGAGCCGATGGTCGAGAGCAGGTTGTAGACATCCCAACCCATATCGGCCGGGTAGGTATACACCCGCCGGGGCATGCCCATTAAGCCCAGGATGTGCTGCGGGAAGAAGGTCAGGTTCAGCCCGCTGAAGAACAGCCAGAAGTGCCAGCCGGCCAGCCGCTCGCTGAGCAGCCGGCCGGTGAACAGTGGGAACCAGTAATACACCGCGGCGAAGATCGGGAAGGTCACTCCGCCCACCAGCACATAGTGCATGTGCGCCACTACGAAATAGGAATCGTGCACCTGCCAGTCGAACGGGGTGGAGGCCACCATCACCCCGGTAACCCCGCCCAGCACGAAC
>JBJSYW010000578.1:0-13642 GCA_046089985.1 Chloroflexota bacterium | reverse complement strand
GCGCCAGGTGTGGCGGCGCCAGGTGTGGCGGCGCCAGGTGTGGCGGCGCCAGGTGTGGCGGCGGTGAGCGGTTGGGGCAGCGCGGTGACGGTTTCCGCCAGCTGGGTTTGCTGGGCATACATCACACTGCGGGTGGCCTGTGAACCGCTGCCGGGCAGCAGGCTGCTGCAGCCCAGCAGCAGGCCGGCCAGCATTCCCGCCAGGGCCAGCCGGCGGCGGCGTGTCAGAGGAGATGAGTACATAGATGGCGATCGCCCAAGGTTGCGGTTGGATGGATCGTAAGGCGGGCATGGGCGCGGCGCCCGCCCGCCGCTGTGATTGTAACAGATTTGTGTTATCATCTGCGGTATGAATCCCAACCGCCTATCCCCTTACGTATCGTTTATCACTGATGTGGCCTACCAGGCTGGACGGTTGACGCTGGGCTATTACCAGACCGGCCTGCAGGTGGAATATAAAGCCGACGCTTCGCCGGTGACGATGGCCGACCGCAAGACCGAGGAGTATATCCGCAGCCGCATCGAGGCCGCCTTCCCCGAACACGCCATTGTGGGCGAAGAGTATGGGCTGAAAGAGACCCAGGGCGCCAGCCACCGCTGGTTTATCGACCCGATCGACGGCACCAAGTCGTTTATGCGCGGCATCCCGCTGTACGCCGTGCTGATCGGGCTGGAGATTGAGGGAAAGGTTGAAGTGGGCGCGGCCTACTTCCCGGCCCTGGACGAGATGCTGTGTGCGGCCACCGGCCTGGGCTGCTGGTGGAACGGGCGCCCGGCGCATGTGTCACCGGTCACCAGCCTGGAGCGGGCGATGATCACGGTGACTTCCACGCGTTCGTTCTACACGCACAACCGCAAGGCCGAGTTTGAGCGCCTGCTCGACAAGTGCTACTTCCAGACCGGCGTCGGCGATGCCTACGGCTACCTGCTGGTGGCCACCGGACGGGCCGAAGTGATGCTCGACCCGATCATGAGCGTGTGGGACTGCGGTCCCTTCCCGCCCATCCTGAGCGAAGCCGGCGGCTATTTTGGCGATTGGAAGGGCAACCCCACCATCTACGGCTGCGAGGCGATGGCCACCACCCAGGCGCTGCTGCCGCAGGTGGTCGAACTGCTCAACCAATAGGCACGGAAGGAACCCGATGATGGACACCGATCTGCATACCGCCACCCACCAACCGGCCGTGACGGCTTTCCTGGCCGGCGCGCACATCGCCCGCCTGGCCACCTGCAGCCCGCAGACCGGGCAGCCGCACGTCGTGCCGGTCTGGTATCAATGGGACGGCGAAGGGCTGTGGATCAGTTCGTTCCGCTCCACCCGCAAGGTGAAAGAGCTGCGCCTGAACCCGCGCTTCTCGCTGGCGATCGACACCGCCCAACCGGGCGAGCCGGTGCGCGGGGTGATCTTCGAAGGGCGGGTTGAGCTGATCGAAGATCACCAGGAGGCCGCCCGGCGCGGCTTCCTGGTCTATGCCCGCTACCTGGGCGAGGCTGGGGCGCGCGCCGAAGAGCCGCAGTCCTGGCTGAACGACCCGGAGCACCTGCTGATCCACTGCCTCCCCGAGAAGGTGCACGTCTTTGGCCTGTAAGCTGCGTCATTCGTCGTATTGCCGCCGCCCGGCTTTGGAATAGAATCAGGCCATATCCCGTTACAGATTGAGGCTCCCGATGACCGACGCACCCCGCCCATCCAGCACGCTCACCGTCCGCACCGGCCTGAAGGCCGGCAAGCTGACCGTTTACGGCACCGAAAGCTGCCCCTGGACGGTCAAGCAGATCGAATATTTGAAGCAGAAGGGCAAGCCCTACACCTTCGTCAACTGCGAGACCGGCCAATGCCCCGATTTCGTCCAGGGCTTCCCAACCATGGACCTGGACGGTAAGATCATCGTGGGCTTTAACAAAATCTAAAGCGCCTCGGCGGCGAAGGCGACGATCTTATCCATCGCGCCCTGGAACTGCTTCATCGTACTCAACAGGGCCGGCAGGCAGTCGAACTGCTCTGGGGTCAGCCCATCCGGTTCATAAGCGGCGGTGAAATACGGCACGTTTTGCAGCCGGGCCATCACCTCGACCGGGATCTCCTGCCGGATGTGCGGCGCAAGCGGCAGGTCGGGCGTTTCGATGAACAGCTCAGTCAGGAATGGCGGCGGCAGCGTGAAAATCACCTGCCCGCCGGCGGTTTCTTCAATGTGGCGGCAGTGCATCACCCCATCCAGCTGTGGGCCGAGGCGCAGCGAGCAGATCAGCAGCTTGCTCGGATATGCCCGCCGGCGGAAGATCCGGTAAGCGTTCTTGAAGATCGCCACTCCAGCCCAGCGGATGTCATGCTCGCTTAAGTTCACTCCGGCCTGGCGCGCCGATTCGATAAAAGCCGCTTCGCTCTCCCAACGCACGCTCATATAGGTCACCACCGACCGCCAGCCGGTCAGGTCCACCCGGTTCCGGCGCGCTTCCAAAAGCCCGGCCTGGACCGCATCGGCTACCGCCACAAACTGCGGCACGCAGTAACCCGAGGTGCAGTTGGTGGGTACGCCCAACGCGGTAAGCCGGCGGATGGCGCGCACCCCCGCGGCCGTGCCCGGGATCTTGATCGCGATGTTCGGCTCCAGCGCCGCCAGTTCTAGCGCCTGGCTGACTATCTGCTCTTCGTCAAAAAACGTGTAGGGATTGACCTGCGCCGACAGATGACCGTAGCGGTAGTCGGTACGCTGGAAGAGCGGCAGGTAGGCCCGCGCCCCCAGGCGGACGATTTCTTTGTACAGCGCCCAGGCGGCCTGCCGGGCATCGCCGCCCGGGTGGTCCAGGGCAAAGGCACGCAGCCACTCCCGCCAGCGCCCGGGATCATCCTGGATAGCCTGGTAAGACAGCGGCGGATTGGTGGTGACCCCGGTGAACAGGGTCGCCGCCGGGTTCTCCACATCATAGAACCGCCGCAGCTGCCGGGCCAGCCAGTCTTGCCGGTCAGGTGGGCAGAGCGAAAGCAGCGCCCGAGTCCAGGAGCTATACACCAACGGGGATGAATCCCACCAAATTTCCAGGCCGGGAGCGGTGTGAAGCAGGCGATCCAGAATCGTCGCATCACCTGGCGAAAGCGTGGGGAACATACATGACCTTCCTTTCAACCCTACCGGTTGCACCAGAGGTAATGAGTATGAAGAAGGCAGCAGTGGTCCTTGAGTCCATACTAGCACATCCAGCCGGGAAGATCAATATGCGCCGGCAGGATTGGAGGGTTTGGGCAGAAACAGCCTGGAAACAGACTATGTAGCAATATAAATATCACACTTATACCACTTGACACGCCCATAAAATTCGTATACGATATAGATATCTATACACCTTAGCCGCGTCGTATATTCAACTGGATGGATGGATAGTGGGGAACCGGTCGCTCCCATCGATCAGACAAGGATAGTGACATGGCTGCGCTTGTTAAGACAGAGGGGATCCCCCTCTACGTGCAGATCCGCAACACGCTCCGCGACGACATCCTGAACCAGGTTCTGCTCCCCGGGCAGAAGCTGCCCTCGGAAGATGAACTGGCAGCCCGCTTTAACGTCAGCCGTATGACCGTACGGCAGGGCGTCGCCGATCTGATCGACGACGGGCTGCTCTACCGCCGGCACGGCGTGGGCACTTTTGTCGCTCACCCGCATATTGAGCGCGACCACAGCCATTTATCCAACTTTGTCGAAACCGCTCGAACGGAGGGCATCGACCTGAGGGTGCGCCTGCTGTCGGCAGAAGTGACCCAGGCTAAACTGCGCGTGGCGCGCGCCCTCTCGCTGCCGGAAGGCGAACTGGTGATCCGCGTGCAGACCCTGCGTGAGACCGCCGGTGCGCCGATCACCCTGCACGACTCATACGTGCCCTACCGGCTGTTCCCGCAGCTGCTGCAAGAAAACCTGGAGACCAAACACCTGTGGGAGATCTTCGAATCGTACGGCAAGCGCGTGCGGCGCGCGGTCGAGATCGTCGAAGCCCGGCAGGTGGATGACGAACTTGCCGGCCTGCTCGGCATGGCCGAGGGGGATCCGATCCTGTACAAAGAACGCACCGTGTTCCTGGACGACGGCACCCCGGTTGATTTTTCGTTCTGCTTCAACCGCGGCGACCGCTACCGGCTGACCGTGGTGCTTGACCGCTGACCCGACCCAGAGGCCTCATCCCGTGATGCTGCAGACCACCACCCGCACAGCAAAGGCCAGGTCATCCCGCGACCCGCCTGGCGCATCTCCTTAAAGTAGGATTTCCATGGGCCGGCGTATTCAGCCGGAAACCGGCGAACAGCCCGGTGTGCAGCCGGGTTTCCACAGAACAAAAACCGCATAGAGACAGGGAAACGCCATGAGTAAAGACGTTGAGTTTGTTGTCAAGGTGATTGCCGATACGGTCCTGCTGAACGAAGCCTATTTCAGCGAACTGGACGGCGTCGTCGGCGATGGCGATTTCGGGTATTCGATTGCCCGCGGCTTTGAGAAGGTCCTGAGTGAATGGGACAACCTGGACCACAGCCTGCCGGGCAATTTTCTTAAAAAGGTCTCCTCAACCATCGTCAGCGCGGTGGGTGGCGTGTCCGGCACGATCTGGGGCACCGCCTTCCTGCGCGCCGGGATGACCCTGGGGAACAAAACCGCGGCAGAGATCACCCAGGCGGACATCATCGCCATGTTCCGCTCGGCCATCGAAGGCATCAAAAAGCGCGGCCAGTGCGATGTAGGCGATAAGACCTATCTGGATGTGCTGGTGCCGGCTACCGATACGCTCGAAAAAGCCTTTGCCGATGGATTGGATGACGCGGCTGCGTTGGAAGTCACCGCCCTTCAGGCGCGCGCTTGCGCCGAGGCCACCCGCGGCATGCTTGCCAAGCGCGGCCGGGCGGCCTACACCGGCGAGCGCAGTATTGGGACATTGGATGCAGGATCCGTTGCTGTAGCCGTAATCATGGAAGCGGTCAGCAAGGCCTGGAAAGATTAACTTTTTTTCACGTGAAGCTTGAAAGGAGCAATGAGCATGAAAAAGTTCGTCAATGACCCGAAGGATTTTGTTCCCGAGATGTTGAAAGGGATCGCCCTGGCTAACCCCACCACCCTGAAATACATCCCCGACTACAACCTAATCATGCGCGCCGACATCCCCAAGGCTGACAAGGTGTCGATCATGCAGGGCTCCGGCTCTGGGCATGAGCCGGCGCACGTGATGGCGGTCGGCAAGGGGATGCTCGATGCGGCCTGCCCGGGCAACGTCTTCGCTGCCCCACCGGCCGATTTCGTCTACCAGACCACCAAGCTGGTGGCATCGCCCAAGGGCGTGCTGCACCTGCTGAACAACTACACCGGCGACACCATGTCGTTCGAGATGGGCCGTGAGATGGCTGAAGCCGATGGCATCGAGGTGCGCACGGTGACGATCAACGACGATGTGGCGGTCAAGGACTCGCTCTACACCGTCGGGCGCCGCGGCGTCGCCGGCAACTTCTTTGTCATCAAGGCCTGCGGCGCGGCCTCCGAGCGCGGCGCCAGCCTGGAAGAACTGGAAGGCATCGGCAAGCACGTGGTGGAAGTGACCCGCACGATGGGCGTGGCGCTCACCGGCTGCACCCCGCCCGCCAAGGGCACGCCGATCTTCACCCTGGCGGATGACGAGATGGAAATGGGCATCGGCATCCACGGCGAGCCGGGCCGCAAACGGGTTAAGATGGCTAAGGCCAATGAGATCGTTGACGAGCTGTTCGAAGCCGTATCCACCGACCTGCCCTACAAAGAGGGCGACGAAGTGGCCCTGATGATCAACGGCATGGGCGGCACGCCGATCTCTGAGCTGTACCTGCTGTATGCGCACGCCCACCAGCTGGCCGAGAAGTGCGGCTACAAGGTGAAGCGCAACTACGTGGGTGAGTACTGCACCTCGCTCGAGATGGCCGGCTTCTCCCTGACCCTGGTCAAGCTCGACCCGAAGCTCGAAGATCTGCTGGCCGCCCCGGCCGAGATCGCCATCCGCGTCTTCTAAATCAGATCCGCTCCTGGTCCGTACGTGGGCCTGTGCCCACGTACGGACCGTTGAACCGCACAGACCAACCCAGGAGGTAGGTTATGTCTATTATGAACGCCCGGGATATGATGCTGGAGGCAGCCGAGAACCACTATGCGGTGGGCGCCTTCAATATCACCGACCTGGTCCAGATGGAAGCAGTGATTGAAGCGGCCGTGGACAAACGCGCCCCGGTCATCATCCAGACCTCGGTGAAACCGTCCAAGTTCCTGGGCCGGCAAGTGCTCGTCGCCATCTACCGCACCCTGGCGGAAACGGCGCCGATCCCGATCTGCTTGCACCTGGATCACTGCACGGAAATCGACTACTGCAAAAAATGCGCCGACAGCGGGTACACCAACATCATGATCGACGCGTCCAAGCAGGCCTACGAGGAGAACATTCGCCAGACAAAAGAAGTGGTGGACTACTGCCACTCGGTAGGGAAGATCTCGGTCGAAGGCGAGCTGGGCACGGTGGGCGGCGTGGAAGACCAGATCATCGTGGCCGAAGACGAGGCGCAGCTGGCCAACCCCAAACAGGCGGTGGAGTTCGTGGAACGCACCGGCCTGGACATCTTCGCCCCTGCCATCGGCACCGCCCACGGGGTGTATAAGACCAAGAACCCCAAGATCGACTTCGAGCGCCTGGGCACGATCCACAAGATGCTCAACGGGAACGGGATCAAAACCCCGCTGGTCGTGCACGGCGGCACCGGGCTGCCCGAGGATTACATCAAGCGCCTGCTGGAGATGGGCGGGGCCAAGTTCAACGTATCTACCGAACTGAAGCACGTATTGATCGACACCACCTACAACTACATCGCGCAGAAGCGGGACGAGTATGACCCGGGTAAGATCGATGCAGCGGTGAAAGACGCCATCCGCGCCACGGTGGGCCACTGGATCGACATGCTGTGCAGCGCCGGGAAGGCGTGAGCGGGAGGCGATCGATGGCACATATCCAAGCGCTTTTCTTTGACCAGGACGGCGTGATCATCGACACCGAGCGCGATGGGCACCGCGTGTCGTTTAACGAAACCTTCAAGGAGATGGGCTTCGACGTCTACTGGGATGAGACCTACTATCACGAACTGCTGCAGATCCCGGGCGGCAAAGAGCGCATGAAGCACCATCTGCACACGCGCGGCTTCGGCAAAGCAGTGCGACCGGAAGAAGAGGACGAGCTGATCAAGGCGATGCACAAGCGCAAGACCACCCTGTTCATCGAACTGATCGAGAGCGGGCGGCTGCCGCTGCGCCCCGGTATCCACCGCTTCATGAAAGAGGCCATGGAGGCCGGCTTGCTGCTGGGCATCTGCACCACGTCGAACGAACGCGCTGCGCAGGCCATCGCCTACAACATCCTGAAAGACATCCACTTCGAGTTCGTGCTGGCCGGCGATATCGTCAGCAAAAAGAAGCCCGACCCGGAGATCTACAACCTGGCGCTTTCGAAAACCGGGCTGAAAGCGGAGCAGTGCCTGGTGATCGAAGACTCGCAGAACGGCATCGCCGCAGCCAAAGCCGCCGGGATGCACGTTGTGGCCACGTCCAACGGCTATACGGAGAAGGAAGACCTGAGCAAAGCCGATCTGATCGTCACCTGCCTGGGCGACGTGAGCGGCGAGCGAGGTGTGATGACCCGCGGCAGCCTGGACGGCTACGACGGCGTGCTGCACATCCGCCGGCTGATCGAGTATTTTGACCGCTAAGCCGACCTTTTGCTGCGAACCAGACCGGGCGCAGGCAAGCCGGACGGGCGGCGCACACCGCGCCAGCCCGCCGGCCTCTGCGCCCGGGCGCGCCCGGCTCAGGACAGCGAAGCGCGCAGCCGGTCCAGCTTGGACTTGACCACCATCATCGCCATCTCAGGCACATCCAGCCGGCCACGATCCTGCCACATTTGCAGCGCCGTGTAGAATTCATTGCGCGGGATGCGCGGGCGCTCCTCCACCGGCTTCGGCGCCAGGGTCAGCGCCCCGGTGGAACAGGTGAGCACGCACAGCCCACAGCCAATACAGCGGTCCAGGTTCAGCGAGTAGACCCCATCTGTCTCAACCATCGCATCCATCTGGCAGCGCAGCACGCACGTCCCGCACGCCGCGCACAGCTCCGGGTCGTGGTACGCCTGGTAGGCCGAGACCACCTGCTCGGCCGGTTTCTCCAGGCGGTTCAGGTTGCGCAGCGCCCCACAGCAGTCGCCGCAGCAGCAGCACAGCCCCACCGGGTCCTGCGAGTTGGTCGGCTGGATCACCAGGCCGGTTTGAGCCGCCAGGTGCAGCACATCCATGGCCTCATCGGCGCTGATCATGCGCCCCAGGCCGTTCTTATGATAGAAACGGGCCGCGGTATCGAACAGCAGGCAGGTCTCCAACGGCTTGCCGCAGCTTTCGCCCTGCAGCTCCTTTTCGCGCCGGCAGATGCACGGGGCCAGCAGGATCTCTCGCCGCGAGCGCACCACCGTTTCGGCCTGGTCGTAGGCCAGGATGCCGTGCTCCACCGGGATGCTCTCCATCACCGGGATGGTGCGCAGCTGCGGCGAGGTCTTCCAGAAACCGTGCTCGATCACATACGCCATGTACTCGTCGACATCCTGCACCAGCCCCTCGTTCAGGCGGTTGAGCTGGAACTCCCAGATGCCCAGCACAAAATAGATGATCTGGTACAGCGGCGGCTTGCTGCGCCGGGAGATGCGATAGATCAGGCCCTTGCTCGCCATCTGCTCCAACTGCTCGGCGACCTCGTCCACCGGGCGGTGCACGCGCAGCGCCACCACCTTTGGCTCCTCGCCCAACAGGGTCAGGTGCAGCGCCAGGGCGGCCTCCTCAGGGGTGAACAGGCGCTTCAGGATGCGCAGTTCTACCCCGCTCTCGGTCGGCGGGAACCCGGGCGGCAGCGAATCCAGATACTGCGCCAGTTTGCGATAGATCTCGTCGGACATCGGTTTGCCCTCCTATCCTTCAGTTTGTATTATTAAGCTGCACCATCTGCCCCATCAGCCCCCCGGGCAGTTTAGTAAATTATAACGTGAGAAAGCGTCGCGGGTATAATATGATCGCAATTTCACCCGTCCAGCCGCGGCAGACTGCCCCTGGCGGTATGCCCGAACCGGAGGAATGCTATGAAAATCCGCCCTGAACCTGGACTGACTTTTGACGACGTACTGCTCGTCCCGCGCCGCTCGGATATCCGCAGCCGCCAGGACGTTTCGACCGCCATCCCGCTGTGCGCCGGGATCACGCTGCAGATCCCGGTGCTGAGCGCGAACATGGACACCGTCACCGAGAGCCGCATGGCGATCGCCATGGCGCAGAGCGGCGGGTTGGGCATCCTGCACCGCTTCATGGGCATTGACCAGCAGGTCGAGATGGTCAAGAAGGTCAAGCGCGCCGAAAGCCTGGTGGTCGAGCGCCCGCTGAGCATCCTGCCCGAGATCTCAGTGGCGCAGGCGCGCCAGCGCATGGCGACCTCCGGCGTGGGCGGGCTGATGGTAGTGGATATGCAGGGCCATCTGCTGGGTGTGGTGACCACCCGGGATGTGCTGCTGGCCGAAAACGGCGAGGCTTCGGTGACCACGGTGATGACCCCGCGCGAGCGGTTGGTGGTGGCGGGCCCGGGCGAGTCAATCGAGCTGGCGCGCCAGAAGCTCTACCAGCACCGCATTGAGAAGCTGCCGCTGGTCGACGAACAGAATAAACTGGCCGGGCTGATCACCATGCAGGATATCATCAAAATCCAGGAGCACCCCTCCGCCACCAAGGATGAGCGCGGCCGGCTGCGGGTGGGTGCGGCGATCGGCGTGCGCGCCGACGACTTCAAGCGCGCCGCCGCCTGCGCCGCCGCCGGGGCCGATGTGCTGGTGCTCGACATCGCCCACGGGCACTCCAAGCACGTCATCGACGCGGTGAAACGACTGAAGCGCGAGCTGCCCAAGATGCCGATCATCGCCGGCAACGTAGCCAGCGCTGCCGGGGTCGAAGACCTGGCCGAGGCCGGGGCCGACGCTGTCAAGGTGGGGGTGGGCGCCGGGTCGATCTGCATCACCCGCGTGGTGACCGGGTTTGGGGTGCCGCAGTTGACCGCCATCGCCGACTGCGCCGAAGCCGGTCACCGCCTGAACATTCCGATCATCGCCGACGGCGGCATCCGCACCAGCGGCGATCTGACCAAGGCGTTGGCCGCCGGCGCCAGCACGGTGATGCTGGGCAACCTGCTGGCCGGCACCGATGAAGCCCCCGGCGCGCCGGTGATCCGCGGCGGGCGGCGCTACAAGCTGGTGCGCGGCATGGCCAGCCTGACCGCCAACGCCGACCGCCGGGCGCTGGACCAGGGCCAGGTCAGCGATGATGAGCTGCTGGAAGTGGTGCCAGAGGGTGTGGAAGCCGTGGTGCCCTATCGCGGCGGCGTAGCCGATACGCTGCACCAGCTGGTGGGCGGGCTGCGCTCGGGGTTGAGCTATGCCGGCGCCTGCACCATCCCCGAACTATGGGAAGCGGCCGAGTTTATCCGCATCACGCCCGCCGGGCAGCAGGAATCCGGCGCGCACGACGTCTCAACCATCTAATCGCATGCCCACACTGACCCAAATCTTCCCTGAATATGACGTGGACGCCGTGCTGCGCGGCCAGGGGGCCGACCCGCAGGTGATTCGCGGCCGCCGCCCGGCGATGGTGCGCGTGGCCGAACAGGCCCTGGCCGAAGCCGCCGCGCTGGTGGAGCCGGCGGTCTACTACCGCCAGTTCGCCGTGCAGGGCGTGCGCCATGAAAGCCTGCTGCTGGAAGGCGGGCACAAGCTGACCGGCAAGCTGGTGGCCCAACAGCTGGCCGGCGCCGAGCGGTTGTACGTGATCCTGTGCACCATCGGGTCTTCGGTCGAGCAGTACTCGGCCGAGCTGTGGTCCGACAGCGCCTCCTACAGCCTGGCGGTTGACGGGGTCGGCTCGGCCGCCGTCGAAGCGCTGGCCAACGCCGCCTGCCGCTACTTCGAAGAGCAGGCCGCCGGCCTGGGCTGGCAAACCTCCGTGCCGCTCAGCCCGGGAATGGTCGACTGGCCGATCGATGTCGGCCAGCCGCAAATCTTCGAACTGCTGCAGGATGAACAGCAGGCCGTCAGCCTGACGCCCAGCTGCATCATGCTGCCCAAGAAGACCCTCACCATGGTGCTGGGCGCCGGTCCGGAGCTGTCTTCCGCAGGGCGCACCTGCGATTTCTGCAACCTGCGCGACGTCTGCCGCTACCAGGCGCACTATTCTTAGAACGGCCGGAAGCCCTCCCCCAGCGCTTCGTGGGCATGCCCGATCACCATAAAGGCTTTCGGGTCCACTTCGCGCACCAGGGCCTTGATCTGCGCCACTTCATCCCGGCTGACCACGCAGTACAGCACGGTGCGATCGGCGCCGGTGTAAGCGCCGCGGGCGTTCATCAACGTCACGCCGCGCTCCATATCCACCAGGATGGTCTGCGCCACCTGCTCCGGGTTGGCGGTGATGATCAGCGCCGTGCGCAGCACGTTCGAGCCTTCATTCACGGCTTCGGCCGCCAGGCCGGTGATATACAACATCACCAGTGCATACAGGGCGTTCTCCCAGCTAAAGGCCAGCCCGGCCATGAACATGATCGCCGAGTCGGTCATCAGGTAGCTGGTGGTCAGCGAGACGCCCATGCGGTGGTTCAGGATGCGGGCCAGGATATCGCTGCCGCCGCTGGTGCCCTGCCCACGGTAGACCAACCCATAGCCAATGCCGCTGATAATCGCCCCGTAGAGCGTGTTCAGCACCGGGTCGTGGGTCAGCCCGGTGGTAGGCAGGTAGGCGGTCAGCAGGTCGATCAAGAAGGATGACGCCACGATCGCCAGGGCGGTGCGCCAGATAAAACGCCGCCCGCCCAGGTAGCGCCAGCCGACCAGGAACAGCGGCAGGTTGCCGACCAGGACCATCACACCGATCGGCCAGCCGGTGTAGTGGTTGATAATTTGCGCGATGCCGCTGACCCCGCCCGTCGCCAGGTTGGCCGGCTCTTGAAACAGCACCAGCGCCAGGGCTTGCAGCGTTGCCCCCAGGCAGATCAGGGCCACATCACGGACAGCCTTCCATGGAAAATTCGCCATCCCCGAACGGGCGGCGGATTGTGGGATTGCCATACTTGCTTTTCCTCGATCACTTTCTGGATAGATTGAACAGCGAATTATATCAGCCCGGGCAGCTGCCCAGACAAATTTCCGCCGAGGAGGCCGGTTGGTCAAGTTATGTAACCTTCTGACAAATAATCTCTCCCACGATAGCCTTTTCATCAATTGATTGACAACCGTTCTTTCCGAGTGTACAATTCGGAAACCTTAGCTTCTATTAATCCCTGGTCTCAACGCCCCCTTCCCATTTGATGCGCTGAAGCGCCGCTTCAGTTCAAAGATTGTCGTCCATAATCTGTACAGACATCACGAAGGAGAAGAACCAAAATGAAGAATGTTGTACCGTTCAGTCGGAAATGGTTCGGCGTTTTGATGATCCTGGTTCTGTTGGGCGCAAGCCTGGGCGGCTGCTCATCGGAAAAAGTGATCAAAATTGGCTTTGCCACCGAGCAGACCGGGGTGGAGTCATACATCGGCCAGGCGGCTGTGCCGGCGCTGCAAGATCATATCGACAAGATTAACGCTGAAGGCGGCATCGGCGGCTACAAGCTGCAGCTGGTGGTCTACGATACCCGTTCAGAGGTCACCGATGCGGTGGCTGTGGCCAAGCGCCTGATCGACCAGGATAAAGTGGTGGGCGTGATTGGGCCGTCCTGGTCGGCCGCCGCCATCCCGATGGCTGAAATCGCCGACGCCGGCAAGGTACCAGTGATCGGCACCACCGCCTCCAACGTCAACGTCACGGTTGATGAGGCCGGCAACCTGCACCCCTATATGTTCCGGGTGTGCTTCATCGACCCATACCAGGGCTTCGCTCTGGCCGAGTTCGCCTACAAGGAACTGGGCAAGCGCAACGTGGCCTTCCTGACCGACCGGGCCTCCCCGTACTCGGTGGGCATCGAGAAGTTCTTCACTGAGCAGTTCACCAAGCTGGGCGGCGCAGTGGTAGCTTCTGAAGGCTACCAGACGGGCGACACGGAGTTCCGCGCCCAGCTGGCCAAGATCAAAGACTCGAGCGCCGATCTGCTGATGATGCCCGCCTACACCTACCGCGACCCCGGCCTGGCGGCCCAGCAGGGCAAGGCCCTCGGCCTGGAGATGACCATGATGGGCGCCGACGGCTGGTTCGTCGATGACCTGCTGCCGATGGCCGGCAAAGAGTTGGAAGGCGCATTCCTGACCACCGGCGTTTCCACCGAATCGCCCGAGTTCGCCGCCTACAACAAAGAGTTCGAAGCCAAGCACAAAGTCAAACCCAATATCTACCAGTATTACAGCCTGGATGCCCTGATGGCCATCGAATGGGCGCTGCGCCAGGTGGTCGCCAAGGGCCAGGAGCCCACTGGCACCGCGGTGCGCGACGCGCTCGAAACGATGACCGACGTGCAGCTGTTCACCAGCAAGGTCACGATGGAGCCGGACACCCACAACCCGCACAACAAGCCGATCCTGATCATGACCATCAAAGACAGCGCCTGGTC
>JBJSYW010000577.1:0-14474 GCA_046089985.1 Chloroflexota bacterium | reverse complement strand
TCACCTACATCGGCGCGATCACCCTGAAGGTCAGCCGGGCGGAGCCGGACCAGGCGCAGAACGCGCCCGGCGAGCTGCGCCTGCGTTTTGCCGTGCAAGACACCGGCATCGGCATCGCCGAGGACGACCAGCAGGCGGTGTTCGAGCCGTTCGTCCAATTAGAGGAGGGCGAGCGGCAGCAGCGCGGCACCGGCCTGGGTCTATCGATCAGCCGCCAGCATGTCGAACTGCTGGGTGGGCAGTTGAGCGTCGAGAGCACGCCCGGGATCGGGTCCACCTTCGGCTTTGAGATCCCGGTGCGCCCTGGCAATGTGGATGAACTGTTCACCAGCGTCGAGCGCTACTCGATGCTGGCCCCCGGGCAAACTGCGCCGGATGGGCAGCCCTTCCGCCTGCTGGTGGCCGAGGATATCGACGCCAACCGGCGCTTCCTGGTGCAGCTGCTGCAGATGCTGGGCTTCACCGTGCGCGCCTCCGCCGATGGGCAGCAGGCCCTGGAAGCCTGGGAGACCTGGCAGCCGCACCTGATCTTCCTGGACCTGCGCATGCCCGGGCTGGATGGCTTCGAGGTCGCCCGGCGCATCAAAGCTTCTGCGCAAGGAGCGAACACGCGCATCGTGATCCTGACCGCTCACGTATTTGACGAAGACAGCGCAGCCGTGCTGGAGCTGGGCTGCGACGATTTCATTCGCAAACCGGTGCGGCAAAGCCAGATCATGCATGTCTTGCAAGAGCAGTTGGGGGTGCAGTTTATCAACACCGGCGCGCCGCAGGCCACCCGAGATGCGCTGGATTATACGGATGAGAGCGCCGGCCCACTGCCCGCGCTGCCCGAAAGCTGGAAAGAGCGCATGCGCCGCGCCGTGGCCGAAGCAGATGTGACCGTGATGCAAGACCTGATCGACGAGATCGAAACCTACTCGCCCCGGTTGGCCCAAATGCTGGCGCGCATGGTATATCACTTCGAGTATGATAACATATGCTCATTGATCGACAGGCTGCCGGACCCGGCCCAGCCTGCTTAAGGAGGGAACTACCGTTGTGACGGATCGATTGTTAAGCTCAGCCAAATCCGACATCCTGATTATCGATGACACGCCGGATAACCTGCGCCTGCTCAACCAGATGTTGAACCGGCACTTTAAAGTGCGCCTGGCGCCCAATGGGGCAGCCGGGCTGACTGCAGCCCACACGAACCCGCCGTACCTGATCCTGCTGGATGTGATGATGCCTGAGATGAACGGCTACGAGGTCGCCGGCCGGCTAAAAGCCGACCCGCTCACCTGCGAGGTGCCAATCGTCTTTGTCAGCGCGCTGAACGACGTGGAGAGCAAGATCCAGGGGTTCCAGGCCGGCGGCATCGATTACGTCACCAAGCCGTTCCAGGAAGAAGAAGTGCTGATGCGGGTGAAGACTCACCTGGAACTGAGCCAGCGCTATCGCCAGGCGCGCGCAGAACTGAACGAGCGCCAGCGCGCCAGCGAGGCTGAGCGCGCCCAAGCCGACCAGGAGCTGCAGCACTACCAGACAAAGCTCGAAGCCACCCTGAACGTCCTGCCCGACCTGTTGTTCGAACTGGACGCGGCTTACCGGATTATCGACTACCGCACGCCCAACTCGGCGCTGCTGTATGTCCCACCAGAGCAGTTCCTGAACCGCCCTATCGATGCGGTGATGCCGGCCGAGCCAGGGGCGGTGATCCGGGCGGCCCTGGATGAAGCCCGGGAGAAGGGCTGGCACTCCGGGGCGGTCTATGCGCTGCCCGCCGGCCGCAAGCTGAGATGGTATGAGCTTTCGATCGCCCTGACCGGCGAGACCGACCCCGCTCAACCACACTTTATCGTGCTGACCCACGATATAACCAATCGCAAAGAAGCGCAGCTGGTGCAGGAGACGGTCTACAGCATTGCCCAGGCGGCCCAGACCACCGAATCGCTGCAGCAGCTCTACCGGCAGATCCACCAACAGATCGCCGCGGTGATGCCGGCGGACAATTTCTATATCACTCTGTACTATGCAGCCACCGACCAGATGCAGTACGTCTACTCGGTCGATGAGCAGGAACCGGAATGGGACCCGGAGCCCTTCCCGGTGGGCGCCGGGCTGACCGCCCATGTGCTGCGCACCGGCCGGCCGCTGCTCTACCGCAGAGGCAAGAGCCTGGAAGGCGTGCAGATGCTGGCTTCCGGCGCCCCGTGCCAGATCTGGCTGGGCGTGCCGTTGATCGCCCACAACCGCACCATCGGGGTGATGACCGTCCAAGATTACCAAGACCCGGCGGCCTACGGCGAGCAGGAACTGCACATCCTGGAATATGTCTCGTCACAGGTAGCTACGGCGATCGACCGCCAGCAGGCCAGTGAACTGCTGAAGGAGAGCAACCAGCGCTTTATACAGCTGGTCGATAACATCCCGGAAGCCTTCTGGATGTACGACATGACCAAAAGCTCGTACATTTACATCAGCCCGGCGTTTGAAAAGATTTGGGGCCACACCCCTCACGACGTATATCAAGACCCGGAGCTTTTCACCGGCAGCATCCTGCCCGAAGACCAGCCCCTGCTGGATGAAATCTACGCCCAGCAGGAGCGCGGCGAGCAGACCAACGTCGAGTACCGCATCCGCCGGGCGAACGGGGACATGCGCTGGATCTGGGACCGCAGCTTCTCGATCGCCGATGTGGCCGGAAAGATCACCCGCATCGCCGGGGTTGCGGCCGATATCACCGAGCGCAAGCAGGCCGAAGCCAATGTGGCCTACCGCCAGCAGCGGCTGGAAAAAGTGATCCAGCTGGGCAAGAACATCACCGCCATCACCGACCCCCGGGCCTGCCTGAGCGAAATCTATCACAGCATCCGCAGCGGGCTGGCTTACGATCGGGTCTGGTTGTATTTGTATGACCCGGACAGCCGCGCACTGCAAAAAGTCTTTGGCACCGACCGGCACGGCGTGCTGCAGGAGCTGCACGGCCAGGTGGAAACGTGCAGCGCCGGTGACCTGTGCTACACCACCTTGCAAGCCGCCTCGGGCATGATCCTGGTGGACGATTACCAGGCCGAGTTTGCGCCGCAAGCCGGCAGCGAGATGGAAGATGTAAAGCAGTATGTCACCCTGGCGGCCTGGGCCGGCGATAAGCCGGTGGCGCTGATCGCCGCCGACAACCTGCTCTCGCAGCGCCCCCTTGAACCCGTGGACCTGGAAGCGCTGCAGTTATTCGCCGGCTATGCCGGGCTAGCAATCGAGAACGCCCGCATGCACGCCGAACTTGAGCAGCGCGTCGAAGAACGCACCGCCGAAGTGCGCCACAGCGAGGCCACGTACCGGGCGCTGTTTGAAAACTCCAACGATGGCATTTTCCTGTTCTCGGCCGGCGGCGAGGGGCTGCAGGCGAACCCCCAGGCGTTGAAACTGCTCGGCTGCAGCCTGGAAGAGTTCCGCCGGTATACCGCCGCCGGGCAGCTGCTGCCGTTTATCCAGCCCGATCATGTGGCCGATTCTCAGCAGCGCTTGCAGGGGCTGCTAAACGGCGAGCAAGTGCCGCTGTACGAACGGCTGGTGATTTCTCGGGATGGGACACAGTCGGTGGTGGAAGTCAACCTGTCGGCGGTGCGCGACGACAACGGCAAAGTGACGCTGGTGCAGAGTGTGGTGCGCAATGTCACCGAGCGCAAGAAAGCCGAGGCGGCCCTGCGCGAGAGCCGCGACAAACTGAGCGCCGCCAACGCCGCCCTGGAGAACGCATCGCGTTTAAAAGACGAGTTCCTGGCCAGCATGAGCCACGAACTGCGCACCCCACTGACCGGCATCCTGGGCCTGTCGGAGGTGCTGCAGTTCCAGACCTATGGTGAGCTCAACGAAAAGCAAACCCGGGCGGTGAAAAATATCGAAGCCAGCGGCCGCCACCTGCTGGACCTGATCAACGATATCCTCGACCTGTCGAAGATCGAAGCCGGGCGGCTGGAGATGCAGTTCGCCTCATGCGATGTAGCCGAGATCTGCCAGGCCAGCCTGCAGTTGATCAAGGGCCTGGCGCACCAGAGGCGCCACAAGGTCAGCTTCACCATGGAGCCGCCCACCCTGGCCGTGCGCGCCGATCCCCGCCGGCTGAAGCAGATGCTGGTCAACCTGCTCAGCAACGCGGTCAAGTTCACCCCTGAAGGCGGAGAACTGGGGCTGGAAGTGCGCGCCGGGAGTGATGGCAGCCTGGCGTTTTGCGTCTGGGACCGCGGCATCGGCATCAAGCCGGAAGATATCGGCAAGCTGTTCAAACCGTTCATCCAGCTCGACAGCAGCCTGGCGCGCCAGTATACCGGCACCGGGCTGGGCCTGTCGTTGGTGCAGCGCATGGCAGAGATGCACGGCGGCGGCGTCCAGGTAGAGAGCGCCATTGGGCAGGGCAGCCGCTTCACCATCATCCTGCCGTGGTCCGAGGAAATCGCCCCTCCACTGCCCGAGCCGGCAGCCGGCGATCTCAGCGCGCTGAAGCATACGCTGGTCATCGAAGATAACCTGCTGGACGCCGAGAGCATCGCCCAATACCTGCGCGAAGTGGGCATTGCCGCTGTCATCCAACCGCGCATCGCCGGCGCGCTGGAACTGGCCGCCTCCGCCCAGCCCAGCATCATCCTGCTCGACCTGCACCTGCCGGACGGATCCGGGATGGCCCTGCTCTCCCAATTGAAAGCCGACCCGCGCACGCGCGATATCCCGGTGCTCATCATATCGGTTGACGAGCGGCGCGGCGAAGCGCTGCGCCTGGGCGCCCTGAACTACCTGGTCAAACCGTTCACCCAGGAAGAGCTGCGCCGGGCTATCGCCCAGGCGGCTGCACTGCAGCACAACACTGAGCCGGTGATGGTGATCAGCCCACCGGCGCAGCCGCGCCTGGCGCTGGTGGTCGACGACAACGAACTGGTGCTCAACACAATTTCAGATTTCTTATCCAGCAGAGGCTGGCGAGTGGTGAGCATGCAAAGCGGCTTCGAACTGCTGGAGCGCGCTCCCGATTTACACCCCGATGTGGTGCTGGTGGATATCCAGATGCCCGGCATGGACGGCATCGAGGCCATCCGCCGCCTGCGCGCCCACCCCGATCAGCGCCTGTCCAGCGTGCCGGTGGTGGCTGTGACCGCCCTGGCGATGACCGGCGATCGCGAGAAGTGCCTGGAGGCTGGAGCCAACGAGTACATGAGCAAACCGGTCTCGCTGGCGCAGCTGGCCGATCTGATCGGACGCCTGGCCGAGGAGCAGCAAACTCGATGAGGCCAGATGCAGATCCGGGCACGGCGCCGCCGCGGGCCAACATCCTGATCGTAGATGACACGCCCGAAAACCTGCGCCTGCTGAACCAGATGCTGAAGCAGCAGTACAAAGTCCGCCTGGCGCCGAATGGCAGCATCGCCCTGGCGGCGGCCCGCGCTGCCCCGCCCGACCTGGTGCTGCTGGATATCATGATGCCGGATATGAGCGGGTATGAAGTGGCGGCGGCGCTGAAAGCCGACCCACTGACCCGCGATGCGCCAATCATTTTCATTAGCGCGCTGAGCGATATCAACAGCAAAATTGAAGGCTTCCAGGCCGGGGGCGTAGACTACGTCACCAAGCCCTTCCACGAAGAAGAAGTCCTGGCCCGCGTGCGCACCCACCTGTCCATCCGGGCGCTGCACCAGCAGGCCCGGGCCGAGATCGCCGAGCGCAAACGGATCGAGGCGGCCGAACGTGAGCAGCACCAGCTGGCCGACGCGCTGCGCGAGACCGCCGAATCGCTGAGCAGTTCGCTGGACCTGGATGAGGTCTTTGAAAAGATTCTCGACAAGGTGGACCAGGTGGTGCGGTTCGATGCGCTGAGCGTAACCTGGTTGGAGGGCGAGCAGGCGCGCCTGGTGCGGGTGCGTGGCTTCGAGCCGGGGCCGGCCCGGCAGTTGAAATCGGTCACCTTTCACATCGACCACCTGGCCCCGCTGCGCCAGGTGATCCAGAGCCACGCGCCCGTGGTGATCCCAGACGCCAGGCGCTGCCCGGATTGGCAGCCGCTGCCGGCGCTGGCCTGGGTTCAATCGCACCTGGAAGCGCCGATCATCATCGGCGAAAAAGTGGTTGGTTCGATCCACCTGGAAAGCGCCACGCGCGGTTTCTACGGTGAACATCACACCTACATCCTGCAAACGTTCGCCAACCAGGCGGCGGTGGCGGCGCGCAACGCCCAACTTTACGCCGAAACCCAACGCCTGACCCTGATTGACCCCCTGACCGGGCTGTATAACCGCCGTGGGTTAGCCACCATCGGCGTGCGCGACATCGAGCGCGCCCGGCGTTTCCGGCAGCCGGTATCAATGATCTTCATCGATATCGACCGTTTCAAGCAGATCAACGACAGCTACAGCTATGAGGTGGGAGACCAGGGGCTGTGTGCGTTTGCCAGGCAGATCGGCCCGCAGATCCGCAAAGCCGACCTGTTCTGCCGCTACGGCGGCGAAGAGTTCATCATCCTGATGCCGGATGCACCGCTGGAGAACGCCGCCCAAACTGCCGAGCGGCTGCGAGCGATCATCGCCGCCCTGCAGTGCGATTCCCAGGCCGGCAGCATCTCAATCACCGCCAGCTTTGGCGTGGTCAGCTTTACACCCGAAGGTGGGCGACCGGGCGAAGCGCCGCCCGACACCCAACAACAGTTGAACGACCTGCTTGAGCGCGCCGGCGGCATGCTGCATGCGGCCAAGCAGAACGGCCGCAACCGGGTTGAGGTGGAAGGCCGGGCCAGGGCGGCCTTGTGATTTGAGTCTGGCGGGGGTTAGGCTGTGCAAATCTCGACACCGATCCTGATCTTTACCGCGATCCTGCCTCTGACGCTCTTCCTGGCCGTTTTTAACCTGGCAATCTGGCGCGCCCAGCGCCCAGACAGCACCCCGCTGTGGCTGGCTGCCTGGCTGGTCGCCAGCGCCGCCTTTGGCGCCTGCCGCGTGCTGCAGTACACGCCGTTGGGTCAGGCCACCCAGCTGCTGACGCCGCGCGTCCTGCTCAGCACCGGCTATGCGCTGGCCTGGTTTGGCTACGAATTGGCCAGCGCCTTTGTACAGCGCCGCCCCACCCGGCGAGAGCGCAGCCTGTTCCTGCTCTGCGTGGCTGTGCCGCTGCTGCTGTTGTGGGCCACGCAGCTGATCTTAACCCGCCAGCCGGTCACGCGCAGCGTGCCGTTTTTAGGGATCTATTACGGCCTGGTCACCGGCCCGCTCTACCTGCCCGCCAATCTGCTGGTGCTTGCGTTGGTGGGTTTCCCAGTTGGGCGCCTGCTGCTTGCGCACGACGCTCACCAGCAGGAAAATCACCTGCTGGCGGTCGGCTACGCTTTTGTAATCCTGTTCAGCCTGAACGATTTCCTGGCCAACTCGCTCAACCTGATCTGGCTGCGCCTGTCTGATTTCAGCTACCTGCCGGTGGCGATCTTTTTCACCTACATCCAGATCCAGCGCAGCGGGCAGCTGTACCGCGGGATGAACCGCATGGTGCAGGAGCGCACCGCCGAGCTGAGCCAGGTCAACGCTGCCCTGCGCAGCGAGGTGGATGAACACCGCCGGCAAACCGAGCAGGTTCAACGCCAGGCGGCCGAGATGACCGCTCTGTACGAGACCACCCGCGACCTGGTGATCGAACACCAGCTGTCGAAGCTGCTGCATACCATCGTCGAGCGCGCCGCCGGGCTGCTGCTGTCCACCGGCGGCGGGTTGTACCTGTGCGAGCCGGAACAGCGCCAGGTGCGCTGCGTAGTCAGCTATAACACCCGGCTCGACTATACCGGCACGGTGTTGAAGTACGGCGAAGGCGCCGCCGGCCTGGTGGCTGAAACCGGCCGTCCGCTGATCATCGACGATTACCGCACCTGGGACGGCCGGGCCAATATCTACGGCAGCGATCCGCCCTTCATCTCGGTTCTGAGCATGCCCATGCTGTGGAAAGAGCAGGTGATCGGGGTAATCCATATCCTGGACGGCTCGCGCCCGAAAGCCTTCAGCAGCGCCGATCTTCCGCTGGTGACCCAATTCGCCCACCAGGCCGCCATCGCGGTACAGAATGTGCGCCTGTTTGAAGACGCTGAACGCCGCCGCCAGGAGACCAGCGCCATCGCCGAGGTCGGGCGGGATATCTCCGCTTCGCTGCAGCTGGATGTGGTGCTGGAGCGCATCTCTGCTCACGCGCGCGACTTGCTGCACGCCATGACTAGCGCCGTTTATCTATACGATCCGGACACCCAGGTGCTGCGCGCCATCGCCGCCCAGGGCCCGGACGCCAACGAGATTAAGCAGGACCCGCTCAACCTGGACACCGGCCTGCTCGGCCCGATGGCCGCCCGCAAGCGCGGCGAGATCATCAACAACACCGACCAGGATGTGCGCGCCGTGATCATCCGCGGCACACAGGAAACGCCCCATGAGCACCTGATGGGGGCCCCGCTGCTGGCGCGCGACCGGCTCACCGGTCTGATCGCCGTCTGGCGGGTGGGCGCCCGCCAGGCGTTCCAATCCGCCGACCTGGAATTCCTGACCAGCCTGGCCCAGCAGGCGGCGATCGCCATCGAAAACGCCCGCCTGTTCGAGGAGACCCACCGCCGCCTGACCGAGCTGGAGATCCTGCAGTCGATCGCTTCGGCGCTGCGCATCGCCCAGGCGCCCGAGGAAACCTTCCCGATCGTGCTGCAGCAGCTGGTCAAGCTGCTCAAGGTCGAAAGCTCGCTGATCGACCTGATCGACCCGGCCAGCGGCGAGATCGTCAGCACGCTGGCGCTGGGGGTGTGGGCGCCGATCACCGGTCACCGCACCCCGGCTGGGGCCGGGGTCAGTGGGCGGGTGATCGCCAGCGGCAAACCCTATATCACCAGCCGGTTCATCGAAGATGGGTTTGTGGCGGCTCATCCGGAACTGGTCGGCGGGCTGAACGGGGTGGCAGTGGTGCCGATCATCGCTCAGCACCAGCCGATTGGCACGCTGTGGGTGGGACGTCCGGTGGCCATCTCCGACGAGGAGATCAACCTGCTGGCGGCGCTGGGTGAAATGCTCGGCAATACGATTCAGCGCATGCGCCTGCATGAAAAGACCGTCACCCAGGCGGATGAGATCGCCGGCGCCTACGATCTGACCCTGGAAGGCTGGGCGCGGGCGCTGGAACTGCGCGACAAAGAGACCGAGGGCCACAGCCGGCGAGTGACCGAGCTGACCCTGCAGCTAGCCAGGCGCATGAAAATTAGCGAAGAAGACCTGTCGCACATCCGCCGCGGCGTGCTGCTGCACGATATCGGCAAGATGGGTGTGCCCGATCACATCTTGAAGAAGTCCGGCCCGCTAGAAGAAGATGAACGCGCCGTGATGCAGCAGCACCCCCGGTTCGCCTACGACCTGCTTTACCCGATCACCTACCTGCGCCCGGCCCTGGATGTGCCCTACTGTCATCATGAAAAGTGGGATGGCAGCGGCTATCCGCAGGGCCTGAGCGGCGAGGCCATCCCGCTGGCGGCGCGCATCTTCGCCGTGGTGGATGTCTACGACGCCCTGCGCCATGACCGGCCCTATCACAACGCCTGGGATGAAGACCTGGTACGTGTTCACCTGCGCGGCGAATCCGGCCGGCACTTCGACCCGCAGGTGGTGGAATGTTTTTTGACGATGCTGCACGACGGGGATCAGACCGCCATGCGCGGGCAGGCCGGCTGACCCGCCGCAAGCAGAGCAGCACGACAGCCGGTCAGGCTTCGAGCGGGTAGCGGGCCTGCACGCGCGGCAGCCAGAAGATCAACAGCAGCGCCGCCGCCAGGGCCAACGCGCCGCCGAAGAAGAACGGCGCCGCCGGGCCAAACCCGCTCCAGCCGCCCACCCCCTGCCACAGCACCCCGGCGATCGCCGAGGCCGGGAATGCCAGCGCACCCAGGATGGCATTGTAGGTGCCATAGGCCGTGCCGCGCAGGCGCTCGGGGGTCAGGTCGGCCACCAGCGCATTAGCCGTGCCGTAGGCCAATCCGTAATACAGCCCGTAGGCCACGTACAACAGCCACACCTGCCAGGCGGCCTGCGCCAGCGCAAACCCCAGGTAGATGGCGGCGTACACCAGCCAGCCGCCGATGATCAGCCGCCGGCGCCCGATGCGATCGGAAAGCGAGCCTGCCGGGGTGGACACCAGCGCGTAGATCAGGTTGAACATCACCAGCATCGCCAGGATGCCGCTGACCGGGATGCCCAGGTTTTGCGCCCGCAGCACCAGGAAAGCGTCGGACGAGTTGCCCAGCGTGAACAGGCTGACGATCGCCAGGAAGGCATAGAACGGGCGCCCCAGGCCGCGCAGCGAAAAGCGCGGCGCCGCCCGCTGTCCTTTCACCGGCACATCTTGCGCCATCAGCGCCAGCGCCAGCACCGCCACAAACGCCGGCAGCAGGCTGATCAGCACGATCGCCTGGAAGGTGGACCGCGATAGGGCCAGCGCGCTGCGCTGCGTCAGCCACACCACCCCCAGCGCGATCAGCAGCCCCAGCATCGCCCCGGCGGTGTCCATTGCCCGGTGGAAGCCAAACGCCAGGCCGCGGGTCTCTTTGCTGGCCGAATCGGCCACCAGCGCATCGCGCGGGGCGGTGCGAATGCCCTTGCCCACCCGGTCAATCCAGCGCACGCCCGCCACCAGGCCCCACGAGCCGGCGAAGTAGAAGAACGGCTTGGTGAGCGCCGAAAGCCCATACCCGGCTACCGCCAGCCACTTGCGCCCGCCCAGCCTGTCTGACAGCCAGCCGGAGAACAGCTTCAACACGCTGGCGGTCGCCTCAGCCAGGCCCTCGATCAGCCCGATGACGTTGGTCTTGACCCCCAACACATTCGACAGGAACAACGCCAGGATATTCAACACCATCTCGCTGGAGATATCCATGAAGAAGGATGTCAATCCTACGGCCCACACATTGCGCGGCAGGTCTTTGATCGATGGACGGCGAGTGCTTGGCAGGGCATCTTTGTTCATTGGCAGCCGGGTTCCTTTTTTTATAAAGATACCGAAGTATACCGCCGGGCGGGCCGGGATGCAACCGCCGGGCGGCGCAGCTGCATACCCGCCCCCACCCGGCGGGAAAGATCATCCTTTCGGATGAGGCGCGCCTACACTAAAGGAGATTGTCCCGGGCCGGTTTTTTCGATATAGTGAGCATAGGACACCCCCTATGAAACCCTTACCCGAAATCCTGGAACAATCCGCCGCTCAGCACAGCCACCTGTGCCCGCGCCAGGTGCTGGGCGCCCGCCTGGGCCTGTACGGCCTGCAGGCGCTGGGCTTCGACGAGCCGCCGGCCAAGAAGCGCCTCCTGGTGATCAGCGAGACCGACGGCTGCTTTGCCGACGGCCTATCGGCCGCTGCCGGCTGCACCGTCGGGCACCGCACGCTGCGCGTGGAAGACTATGGCAAGACCGCGGCGGTCTTCGTCGATACGCTGACCGGGCAGGCCGTGCGCGCCGCCCCGGCGCTGGACCTGCGCGAGCAGGCCTATGCCTACGCCCCCGGCGAGCCGCGCCACTACTTCGCCCAGCTGCAGGGTTATCAGATGATGCCCGCGGCGCTGATGTTTACCCTGCAGCCGGTGCTGCTGAAAACCCCCATCGCCGAGATCATCTCCCGACCCGGCCTGCGCGTGTGCTGCGAGCGCTGCGGCGAGGAGATCATGAACGAGCGCCAGGTGCAGCGCGGTATCCAGGTGCTGTGCCGGGCCTGCGCCGGCGGGGCGTACTACCGGGTCGATCCCCTGGCAGAGGCAGTGCGCTACGCCGCCCCTGCTTACGCCGCCCACGCGCTGAGCGCCGGAGACTGACCACCGGCGCAGCCGCCCGGCGGCTGCCTGCATTCACCCTGAAGCGATCGCTGCAACCTGCGCTGCGCCGGCGAACCGGATGCAGCGCAGGTTTTTTGTGTTTTCACCCTTTCTTTATTCCGCTCGCCAACCGCACGGTATATAAAGCATACAAGGGTACTGCTCTACGCACTGGAAAGCGTATCTCACGCTGGTTTCTTCGCCGCCTTCACCAACCGTTCCCAGCGGGCAAAAGTCAGGCTGGCTCTTGATGAATCCGGAGAATCTAATCCCTTTCCTGGTTATGACCGGCAGTGCGCTCACCACCGCGCAGCTGGCCCGCCACGCCTGGCGCGAGCGTTCCAGCCCGGACGAGATTGAGTTTGCGCTGCTGATGCTCTGCGCCACGATCTATGCCGGCGCAGCGGCTTGCGAATACCTGGTGCCTTCCCCGCAAGCCAAGATCCTGTGCTCTCAGGTAGCCTACGCCGGCCTGGTCAATCTGCCGCCGCTGTGGCTGCTGTACGCGCTGCGCCACAGCCACAGCAGCGCCTGGGTGACCCGCCGCCGGGTCGCCATCCTGTGGATCATGCCGGTGATCATCCTGGTTCTGGCAGCCACCAACGCCTGGCACGGGCTGATCTGGCCGTCGATCACCCCGATCAACGACCGCCCCGGGGCGCGCCTGGTCTACGAGCACGGGCCGGGCATCCTGGCGCTGGTGCTGTACGCCTACCCGCTGCTGCTGACCGGCAGCGTGCTGCTGGTGCGGGCGGCCTGGAAAGCCCCGCGCATGTTCGGCTGGCAGGCCGGGCTGATGGTGGCAGCCGCCCTGTTCCCCTGGCTGGGCAACCTGCTGTATCTGCTCAAGCTCAACCCCTGGCCTGGGTTAGACCTGACCCCGCCGGCCTTCATGTTCGCCGGGCTGCTGATCACATTCAACGCCTCGCGCTATCACGTCTTTGACATCGCCCCGGTGGCCCGCGAGGCGGTCTTCGCCGGCATGGGCGACGCCGTGCTGGTGCTGGACAACCAGCACCGCCTGGTGGACCTGAACCAGGCCGCCCAACGCTGGACCGGGCTGTCGCAAAAGGACATCGGCCGGGAGATCGCTCACATCCTGACCCCGCAGCACCTCTCGGGCCAGATCACCGAACTGACCCTGCATCAGGGGGATGAGCCGGCGATCTTCGACCTGTCGTTCTCCCCGCTGCAAGACGCCCGCGGCCGGCCGCGCGGCCGGGTGGCCCTGCTGCACGATATCCGCCGCGAGCGCCAGCTGCTGGAGGCGGAGCACCGCCGCAACGCCCAATTGACCGCGCTGCAATCCATCGGCCAGGCGGTCGTGGCATCCTTAGAGCTGGAGCAGCTCTTCGCCACCGTGGTGAAGGTGCTGCACGATACCTTTGACTACCCGTACGTCACCATCTACCGCCTGCAAAACGGCAGCTTGCACCTGGGCGCCCAGGTCGGCAGCCCGGATGAGCAGGTGATTGCGACCATCCCGGTTGGGCGCAGCGTGTGCGGGCGCGCCGCGCGCACCCGCCAGGCGCAGCTGGTGGTGGATATCAACCAGGACCCGGATTACCTGCGCACTGCGCCGGACGTGCAGAGCGAGATCTGCGTACCGCTGATGCAGAAGCAGACCGTGCTGGGCGTGTTGGATGTTGAAACCTGCTCGCCGCGGCGGCTGGATGAGACCGACCTGGAGCAGTTAAATATGTTCGCCACCCAGGTGGTGATCGCCATCAATAACGCCCGGGTCTTCCAGGCCGAGCGCCAGCAGCGCCAGCTGGCCGAGGCGCTGCGCGCCGTGGGGCTGGCGCTCTCCGAAAGCCTGGATTTCGAGGCCGTGATGGATCGCCTGCTGGACGAGATCGGCAAGGTGATCCCGTACGACGCGGTGACCGTGCTGCTGGTGGAAGACGGCAGCGGGACGGCCTGCGTAGCCGGCCGGCGCGGCAGCGAACGCATCGGCGCGCGGCTGGGCTGGCGCACGATGAGCCTGGATTTCAACCTGGCTGCCACCCGCAATCTGGCCCGCATGATCGAGACCGGCCAACCGCTGATCATCCGAGATGTACTCAGCGAGCCGGCCTGGGCCGGCGTGTCCACCACCGCCCAGCTGCGCGCCTGGCTGGGCGCGCCAATCACCGTGCGCGGCCGGGTGATCGGCTTCCTGTCACTGGATAAGGCCGAGCCGGGATTTTACACTCCCGACCACGCCCAGGGGTTGGCCGCTTTCACCGGGCAGACCGCCATCGCCATCGAAAACGCCCGCGCTTTCACGGAAATGCAGCGCCAGTCCGAAAAGGAGCGCCTGCTGCTGGCTGCCACGCGTGATTTCACCTCTGGCCTGGACCGCGAAGCCGTGCTGCAGGCCATTGTCACCCACATGGTCAATGGGCTGGGCGCCGACGGCTGTACCATCAGCCGCTGGGACGCCGCCCAAGACAGACTGGTGACCCTGCTAGATTATGAGGTCGTGCCGGGCGCGCCAGTCGAGCCGCCCGGGCAGGTTCACCCGTTGGAAAGCTTTCCGCATACCCGGGCGGTGCTGCAGCAGCGCACACCGCTGTTCATCTCGCAGGCTGACCCGCAGATCGACCCGGCCGAGCGCGCCTTGCTGCCTCCTTTTTTCCCCCCTTCCTTTCTTCTTCTTCCTCTT
>JBJSYW010000576.1:0-9199 GCA_046089985.1 Chloroflexota bacterium | reverse complement strand
CAAACAAAAACACCCTCTGGCGGCTGACCGTCCAGAGGGTGTGGGGATCCAGGCGTACTGCGCTATCCCATGCCCAACCGACCGGCAGCCCAGTGAACCAGGCCCGGCGCAGGGATCGGGGAAGCAGGCGAAAAAACCAGCCGCAGCATACGCAAAGTGTACCATTCTTATCTGAAGTGTCAAGGCATCCGGCGGGACGGGCGTTGCTATGCGCCCGGTTGCGTGTATAATCATCGCCATGATGGATCTCCCCCAACTGGGACAATATCGGGCTGAAGGATTGATCGATCACCGCCTGGCGGCGGCTGGAATTGCGGTACGCCGCTACCGGGCGATCGACACGATGCGCAAGCGCCCGGTGCTGTTGAGCGTGATCGAGCGCAGCGCTTTTGCAAACGAGCGCGACGTGCGGCGTTTCCTGGAAGGCGCGCAGCAGGCAGCCGATCTGGTGCACCCGCACCTGGGCTGGCTGTGGGAAGCGGCCGAGAGCGACGCCCGGGCAACCGACCCGAACGGGCGGCTGTACCTGGTGGAACGGGCGGTGCAGGGCCAACTGCTCAGCGAACAGCTGGCGGCGCAGGCCGCGCCGTTCAGCTGGCCGGAGAGCCAGCAGATCATAAAACAGCTGGCCCAGGGGCTGGATTTTGCCCACGCCCGCGGTTGGGTGCACGGCGGGCTGGACCCGGCCGACATCTGGCTCAGCCCCGATCTGGGGGCGATTGCCGGGGGCTGGGCCGTGCGGCGCGGGCTGGCAGCAGCCGGGCTGGGTGGACCGGGCAGCGGGCCGGCCGGTTGGCTGGCGCCGGAAGTGCTGGCAGGGGGCCCGGTCACCGCCGCGTCGGATCAGTACGCCCTGGCAAGCCTGTGGTTTGAGCTGCTGGCCGGCCGGCCGCAGCAGCGCGAGGCCGGGCAAAGCGGGTGGGGCTTCCCGGCCCGCTGGCCAGCCGGCGCGCCCTGGCAGATCGAGCAGGTTTTTGAGCGGGCGCTGAGCAGCGCCCCCTCGGCGCGCTATCCGTCGGCGGGAGCGCTGGCGGCCACGCCCGGGAAGCTGGCGATTGAAGCGCCGCTGAGCGCGGCCGAGCAGCAGGAACGGCTGGAACAGGCCGAACGGCGGCGCGAAGAGGAAGAACAGGCCCGCCAGGAAGCCGAGGAGGCTGTGCGCCTGGCAGCCCTCGAGCAGGCGCGGCGCGAGATCGGCGAGCAGGTGCAGCGCGCCGTCGCGGCAACCATCCGCATTGACCCGCTTCCGGAGCCGGAACCGGAAGGGAGCACGGCTGCGGCAGTTGACGCGGCCGGCGCAGCGCCCGCAGTTCCCAGCGCTGCCGCAGAGCAGGCGGTGCAGCCGGAGGCTGCAGTGGAGTCGAAGCCGGCCGCGGCGAATGCGCCGGGCCGGGGGATCTCGGCCAGCGGCGGAGCAGCGGCAAAGACCGGGGCCACCCCGGCGGCGAAGCCGCCGGCGCAGTCCGTCACGGCTGCCCCGGCAAGCGAGACAGTCACGGCCCGGTCCGCCGCCGCGCCGGCCCGGCGCGGCTCAGCCGTGCGCGCGCCGGCCCGGATCGTGTGGGGCGGGCTGGTGATCGCTGGGCTGCTGTTTGGCGGGTTGTGGTGGACCAGCCGCTCGTCCAACGGGACGGCGACGCCAACCACCACGCCAACCACGGCGCCGGCCGCGCCATCAGCCACAGCGCCGGCCGCGCCGGCCGGCGGGATGGGCAGCACAGCCACCGGCGCGCCGGCCTCCGGAGCGACGGGCGAGCCGGCTCAATCGCCCACGCCCAGCGCAACCCGCCGGCCGGACCTGAACGCCACGCCCGGCGCGGCCCCGGCGCTGGACACACCCAGCCCGAGCGCGCCGGCGTCGCCCGGCGCTTCAGCCACTGCGATCGCTCCACCCAGCGCTGCACCCGGTGTTTCATCCACGCCCGGTGCAGCCGGCGCGGGCGGCGGCGCAGCCGGGCCAAACCTCACCGCCACCCCCACAAATTGGTATCCTTCTGCTACGCCGCGCCAGCGCGACCCGGACCGGGAGCCCCGGTCCAACGCCAGCACGCCCGGCAATACCCTGCCTTGAGGTTGAACCGTTCCCAATGAAAAAACTATTTACACATATGCCGCTGTGGATCCCATTCCTGCTCACGCTGCTGGGCATCGCCCTGCTGACCATGGCCAGCCCGGCTGAAAAAGTGCTGGGCGCCAACGCTCGTATCGTCTACCTGCACGGCGTGTGGGTGTGGGCGTCGCTGGCGGGTTTCATCTGCGCCGGAGCAGCCGGGGCGCTGGCGCTGCTGGCGCGCCGCCCGCAGTGGCACCTGTGGTCACGCGCCCTGGGCCGCACCGGGCTGTTCTTCTGGATCACCTACCTGCCGATCTCGATGTGGGCGATGCAGACCAGCTGGAACGGTCTGTTCCTGGCCGAACCGCGCTTCCGCCTGGCGGTGATCTTCTCGGTCACGGGGCTGCTGCTGCAGCTGGGGGTGACGCTGTTGGAAAACCCGGCCTGGGCTTCGGCCGGCAACCTGGCGTTTATCCTCGTGCTGATGTTTGCGTTGACCCAGACTCAAAATGTGATGCACCCGCCTTCGCCGATCCTGGATTCAGACGCCCCGCGCATCCAGCTGTGGTTCGCAGGGCTGTTCGCGCTGACGCTGCTGGCCGCCGGCCAGGTGGCGCTGTGGTGGCGGCGGCAGGAAACCGTGCAGCCGTGACCCCCAGCGGGGAAGCGCGCCTCTCCGGCTCGCTGCCGGTGCAGGTAGCCGCGTTCGTGGCCGCTCGCACGGTGATCAACACCATGCAGCGCATGGTCTACCCCTTCCTGCCGGTGTTTGGGCGCGGGCTGGGGGTGGACCTGGCGCAGCTTTCGCTGGCGCTGTCGCTGCGTTCGGCTACCGGGGTGCTGGGCCCGATCCTGGCCTCGATCGGCGACAGCCGCGGGCGCAAGACCGGCCTGCTGACCGGCATGGGGCTGCTGACCCTGGGCGCAGCCGTGATCAGCCTCTCGCCCACCTACCCGGCCTTTGTGGCGATGCTGGTGCTGAGCATCACCGCCAACCTGGTGTTTATCCCCTCGGTGCAGGCGTTTGTGGGCGACCGGATCCCCTACCAACGGCGCGGCCTGGTGGTGGCGCTGACCGAGTTTGCCTGGTCGCTGAGCTTTATCTTCGGCGTGCCGGCAGTGGGCTTCCTGATCGAGCGTGGCGGCTGGCAGGCGCCCTTCCCCTGGCTGACGCTGCTGGGCCTGCTGATGATCGGGGGGCTGTGGTGGATCGTGCCGGGTGACCAACCGGCCCCGGGGGCCAGGCACGGGCTGTGGCGCAGCCTGGGGTTGATCGCCCACAGCCCGGCGGCGCGGGCGGGGGTCGTGGTGGGCGTGTGCATGAGCGGGGCCAACGAGCTGGTCAACCTGATCTTCGGGGTATGGCTGGAGGACGCCTTTGCGGTCAAGATCGCCACCCTGGCGATCGCCTCACTGATCATCGGCCTATCGGAGATGAGCGGAGAACTGCTGGTGACCGGCTTCGTGGACCGGCTGGGCAAGCGCCGGGCGGCGGGGCTGGGCTTCCTATTAAACGGGGCGGCGGCGCTGGCGCTGCCGGCGCTGGGCGTGGAGTTGAATACCAGCCTGGTGGGGCTGTTCCTGTTCTACATCACCTTCGAATTTACCGTGGTGAGCAGCCTGGCGCTGATGACTGAAGTGCTGCCGGAGGCGCGAGCCACATTTATTGCAGCTTATATCGCCAGCACGGCGCTGGGGCGGGCGCTCGGCTCGCTGGCGGCGCCATCGCTGTACCGGTTTGGGCAGGGGCTGGACGGGCTGCCGGCGATCCTGCCAACCGTGAGCGCGGCGCTGCTGATCGACCTGCTGGCGCTGGCGCTGCTGTGGCGCATCCCCGACGGGCAGCCGCCGGCCGCCCTGCAGGCGGCGCAATCTCCGGTATAATCACACTGAGACGGCACGGCGCTCGCCGTGCGTAAAAGAAAACCTTATGAAACGTACTGCAACAACTTCCTGGACCACGGCTGCGGCGCTGTCTTTGGCTGCGGCGCTGCTGATCTGTGTGCTGAGCGCCGGGCTGGCGGCGCTGGATTCCCTGCCGGTGCAGGCCGCCCCGCCAAACCAAATCCCGATCTACACCCCCACGCCCGGGCCGGATGGGCGGATCATTTACATCGTGCGGGCCAACGACACGTTGATGGGCATCTCGCTGATCATGGGCGTGCCGGTGGAAAAACTGCGCGAACTGAACGACCTGACCACCGACACGATCTTCGAGGGCCAGAAGCTGCTGCTGGGCCTGGGCGGGCCGGCCGAGGCAACCCCCACCGCCGGGCCAGCTGCCACCCCCACCCCGGTCGAGCCGACGCCGACGCCCAAGCCCGGGCAGGGCACGCTGTGCATCCTGCTGTTTAACGACCTGAACGGCAATTCGATCCGCGAAGCGGACGAGCCGTCGCTGCCCAACGGGGCAATCAGCTTCGGCAACCGGGCCGGGACGGTCTCGCAGGCGATCGACAGCGGGGCCGGGGAAGAGCACCAGTGCTTCGAGAACCTGCCGGAGGGCGAGTACACCATCAGCGTGGCGGTGCCCGATGGGTATAACCCAACCACCACCGGCGATTACGAACTGCCGCTGAAAGCCGGCGACGAGACCTATATCAACTTCGGCGCGCAGGCCAACACCCAAACGCTCGAACAGGCGCCGGTGATCCCGGAAGGCCCGGAGCGCTCGCCGCTGCTGGGGTTGATCGGCGGCGGGTTCCTGCTGGCCGGCGCGGCGCTGGCGTTTTACGCCTGGCGCATGCTGCGCCGTTAGCCCAGCCGGCGGTAGGCTTCGGCCAGGCCGGCCTGAAAGCCCGCCCAGGGCCAGCTCTGCGCCTGCTGCAGCGCAGCCGCGCCCAGTTCCTGCGCCAGGCTCTGCTCGACCAGCACGCTGATCAGCGCTGCGCCCAGGGCGCGCCGCTCTGCCCCGCCGCCCGGGGCACTTTCGCCGGCACGCGGGACCAGGTAGCCGGCCGGTCCGCATACCGCCGCGCTGCGC
Organism: Chloroflexota bacterium; assembly: GCA_046089985.1. Lineage (GTDB taxonomy): Bacteria > Chloroflexota > Anaerolineae > Anaerolineales > UBA4823 > RBG-16-57-11. The sequence continues at coordinate 4,163 of JBJSYW010000576.1, read as the reverse complement.
GCCGTCTCCAACCCCACCAGTGGGCGGCCGAGAGCCAGCGCCAGGCGCAGCGGATCGCCCCAGGCGGGCGGGTCCAGCGGGTAGAAAAACGCCCGGCAGCCGCGCATGACAGCCGGGGCGGCCCAGGCCGGCAGCGGCTCCAACCAGCGCAGCGTTTCGCTCAGGCCCCACTCATTCGCCAAACGCCAGAAGGCCGCCGTCTGCTGCGCCGTCCCGCCCTGCACTACCAGCGGGGTGTCTGCGCCCACCGCCCGGGCGGCCCAGCTCCAGGCCGCCAGGACCTGCTGCAGGGCAGGCGGGTCAAGCGGGCCGCGGTAATAGACATAGGCGTCCGGCAGCGCCGTTAGCTGCGGGGCGAACTGCGCCGCCAGGGCCGCCAGACCGGCGTCAGCCCACCAGGCGGGGACGCCGAACGGCAGGCGCTCCAGGCGCTCAGGCAGCAGCGCAGCCTGCGGGGCGGGGAAATCGGCGGGCCACAGCACGGCGCGGGCGCGCGCCAGCCCGCCCTGCCCCAACGCCTCGGCCAGCCGCCCGGCGAGGGTCCGGCGCTGAGATGGAGCGCTGTCCGTCTCGAACGGCGCAGGCGGTAGATCAGGCGCGCCGGGGGCTGCGGTGGGGCTGTAGAGCGCCGGGAGGCCGGCGAACAGCGCCAGCCCGCCGCCGACGGCGTGCAGCAGGCCGGCCCCGGCCTGGCGCGCCAGGCGCGGGAGGATGCGCTGCTCCCAGGCCAACCGTCCAGCGGGGGTATCGGGAACCGGGGCGGGGGCGCGTTCCAGGCGGTCCAGAAAATCCAGCGCTGCCGTGGGGAGCATCTCCGGGGGGACGGGGCCGGGCAAAGCCAGCACACCGCGGCGGTCTGGCGGATGGGCCGCCAGCAGGCTCAACAGGTGCAGCGCCGCCGGGCTGCCCGGCCGGCGGATCAGCGCCCAGCCGTCATACAAGATCGCGCCGCCGGTGGTTGATGCGCTGGAAGGGGTCATGCTGCGCTCCACCAATCCCGGCCTTCCACCAGGCCCAAGGCTTCCAGGCGGGCGCGGATGATCTGGCGCGCCCCGCGCGCCCCGACTGCGGCCAGCAGGGCCGGCTGTGGGCTGGCGCGCCACAGCTCGAGGAGCGCATCGGGGGCGATCACCGGGCGGCCGTGGCGGGTGCTGCCGATCTTGCGCGGGTCGATGTCGATAAACGCCGCCAGCGGCAGGCCCAGGCGCAGCAGCTGGCGGCCGAGCCGCCGGCCGACCATCCCCGCGCCCCACACCAGCACCGTGCCCCGCCCGTTGAGCGGGCCCAGCGCCAGGTAGTGGGCCTTGGCGCGCAGAAAGTTCTCCAGCGAATAGCGCCCGTCGGTGCGGGTCAGCCGGTCGGGGTGCTCACGCCAGGCGAGCAGGGTCTCGGGCAGCTTGGCGAAGCGGCAGCCGCGCAGCGCCAGGCGCAGCCACAGGTCGTAATCCTCGGCCCAGCCGTGCTCCTGGTAGCCGCCGACGTCCAATACTGCAGCGCGCCGGAAGGTCACCGAGGGGTGCGGCAGCGGGCTTTCGACAAACAGCTCGCGGCGGATCTCGGCGTCGGTCAGCAGACCGTTCAGCCACTCCAGGTAGATGGCGAAGCCTTCGCGCACATCCTGGGGCGGGAAGCCGCGCACCCGGCAGCTGACCACGTCGACCTCCGGGCGCCGGTCCAGGAAGGCAGCCTGCAGCTCCAGGCGCTGCGGCTCGCACAGGTCATCGGCGTCCAGGCGCGCCACATACGGCGCCCGGCAGGCCGCCAGCCCGGCGTTCAGGGCCGGGATGATGCCGCCGTGCGGCAGATCCAGCAGGCGCAGGCGCGGCTCGCGAGCGGCCCAGGCGCGCAGCAGGGCGGGCGTCTCGTCGGTCGAGCCGTCGTTGACCGCCACGATCTCGAAATCTGCCAGGGTCTGGCGCAGCAGGCTGTCGAGCGTCTGCGGCAGGGTCCGGGCGGCGTTGTAACACGGGAGCAGCACCGAAACGGCAGGCATGCAGCGATTTTACCACCGGCGGCCGCGGGCAGGCGGCGGGTGGGTCGCGTACGCCGGCGGCTCAGGCCGGCATACGGCGGCGCCCGGGGGAGAAGATCGCGGTAAAGGCCAGCGGAGAAATCGGCCTCGATGTATAATACACACGATAGGGGAAAGATCCGATCCATTAAGCCGGCTGACGAGGGAGACGCTGAGCATCAAAATGAAAACCGCCCTGCTGATCATCGATATCCAGAACGACTACTTCCCCGGCGGCAAGAACCCGCTGGAGGGCAGCCCGCAGGCCGCCGGACAGGCCGCCCGGATGCTGGCCTTTTTTCGCGAGCATCAACTGCCGCGCTTCCATATCCAGCACCTCTCCACGCGCCCCGGGGCGACCTTCTTCGTGCCCGGCACTGACGGGGCCGAGATCCACGAGCAGGTGCAACCTCAGCCGGGCGAAGCGTTGATCCAGAAGCACTTCCCGAACAGCTTCCGTGATACGCCGCTGGCGGCCGAACTGCACAACCAGGGTATCACGCGCCTGGTGATTTGCGGGATGATGACCCACATGTGCGTGGAGGCCACCACCCGGGCGGCAGTGGACCTGGGCTTTGAAGCCCTGGTGGCCCAGGACGCCTGCGCCACCAAGACGCTGACCTTCGCCGGCCAGCCGGTGCCCGCCGCACAGGTCCACGGAGCATTCCTGGCTGCCCTGCAGGGCACGTATGCCCGCGTGCTGCCGGCGGACGAGATCCTGGGCGAGCTGGATACACAGGTATCACCGCAGTAAGGAGGACCCATGACGCTCAAATTCACCTGGTTTGGACATGCCACCCTCGGCCTGGAGGTCGATGGGTTCCACGTGCTGGTGGACCCGTTCTTCACCGGTAACCCGAAGGCCTCCACCAGCGCCGACCGGGTCAGCGCGGATTACATCCTGGTCTCGCACGGGCACGGGGACCACATCGGCGACACGCTCGCGATCGCCAGGCGCACCCAGGCGCTGGTGATCACCAATCATGAAATCGCCGGTTGGCTGGGCAAGAAGGACATCGGCGTGCACGGGCAGCACATCGGCGGCGGCTACCACCACCCGTTTGGCTACCTGAAACTGACCCAGGCGCTGCACGGCTCGGGCCTGCCGGACGGATCATACGGCGGCAGCCCGGCGGGCTTTTTGCTGACCACCGGCGCGGGGCAGAAGGTCTACCTGGCGTGCGATACCGGCCTGTTCGGCGACATGCAGCTGATCGGCAATGAGGGGATCGACCTGGCAGTGCTGCCGATCGGCGACAACTTCACCATGGGCCCGGACGACGCCCTGCGGGCGGTCAAGCTGCTGCGGCCGCGGCATGTCATCCCAGTGCACTACGACACCTGGGACCTGATCGCCCAGGACGAGAAAGCCTGGGCCGGGCGAGTGGAAGCCGAGACCGACGCCAGCGTGCACCTGCTGAAACCGGGGCAGAGCTACACCCTGGAAGAATAGATTCCTGCAGGGCTAATATTCGGGCAGGACCAGTCTGATATAATCCACCCGTTTCGGGAGGTATTCAGATGTTTAACAGCTTTTTTAAACGCCGGGAAGACGAAGCCCGCTTTTCCGAGGCGGGACGCCTGCCGCCCGGCCAATCGGTAACCCATAAATTCCCCGTGCTGCACTACGGCCCGGTGCCGTCCTTTAACCCCGCCACCTGGAGCCTGCGGATCTTTGGCCAGGTGGAAGCCGAAAAGCGCTGGACCTGGGACGAGTTCAACCAGCTGCCGCGCTCCCAGATCGTGATGGATATCCACTGCGTGACGCGCTGGAGCAAGTTCGATACGCTGTGGGAAGGCGTGGCGCTGCGCACGCTGATCGAGCAGGGGCTGGTCAAGCCCACCCTCCAGGCGAAATACCTGATGCAGCACGCCGAATACGGCTTTACCGTCAACCTGCCGCTGGATGTGGCGCTGCAAGACAACTTCCTGATGGCCACCCACTACAACGGCCAACCGCTGGAACCCGATCACGGCTATCCGCTGCGCGGGGTGATTGGGCACATCGTGGGGCGCGACGAACTGGTGGACCCCTATTTCTGGAAGGGCGCCAAGTGGCTGCGCGGCCTGGAGTTCATGACGCAGGACCGGCCGGGGTTCTGGGAACAGGCCGGCTATCACATGAACGCCGACGCCTGGAAGGAAGAGCGCT
>JBJSYW010000575.1:0-16714 GCA_046089985.1 Chloroflexota bacterium | reverse complement strand
GCTCGTCATCCGGCAGGGTGTGGCGGCGCAGCGCCCAGCGCACCGAGGGCAGCACCAGCCGGCCGAGCGGGATCGACAACCCGGGGGTGACCAGGCGACCTTTGACGGTGTTGTACTCGAAGACGCTGAGCTTTTCGACGTCCAGCTCCATCAACTGCGCCACCAGCTCAGGGTCCGGGTGGTAACCGAAGGGCTGCACGTCGGCGCCGCGATACAGGCGGTGGGTCTGGCGCAGGCAGGCTTCACAGGGCGGCGCCTTGTGATAATCGGCCCGGTCGGTGCCCAGCACGCAGTGGCTCATGCCGCGCTGGCAGACAAAGAAGCGCACCGGCACGCCCGACAGGCGCAGCGCCCAGCTGGTCAGCAGGGTGAAAGCGGCGTTCTGGCTCATCCCGGTGATGCGGGAGGAAGCGTTAAAGAATACCACCGGCTGCGAGGTCGATGTCTTGGGGACATGCGCGGCCTCCTGGCGCGCCATGCGCCATACGAACAGGTGCCCCCGCCACCCCAAAACCCGGTTAACCCAACTCGTTTTTGGCATAAGGTTCGAAATGATCGTGACAGTGAACGACCGCAGAGCGCCGCGCCCCTAACCGGCGGCCCGGCTCTGCGCGTATGCGTCTGATAAACGTTGGATAGCGATTAGGAAGCCTTCTCCCTGGCGCTGGTGGCCGCGCCAGATCTCCGGGATCATTGTACCCCGGTAGTCGCCCAGGACACGGAAGAAATGCACCCAATCGATGGCCCCTTCACCAATCTGCAGCCCTTCGCCGTCCAGGCCGGCCCCATCGGAGAGGTGCAGGTGGCCGATATAGGGCAGCAGCACAGCCAGCTGCTCGTACAGGTCCACCTGTGCCCAGTTGCAGTACAGCTTGTGGTGAGACGAGTCGTAGCAGAATTTCAGCCCCATCGAGGCGATAAAATCGCGGATCTCGCACGCGTCCATAAAGGCATTGGTCAGCCACTGCCCGCCGAAGTACCAGGGGTGCGGCGGCAGGTTCTCGAGCAGCATCTCAACCCCCTGGTGGTCGATCTCGAGCACCGAGCGGCGCAGGTTTTCGTACAGGCGGGCCTTATCATGGACCGGATGGTCCAGGCTCATCGCCCCGGGGTGGATGATGACCTTGGGCACGCCGATGAAGTAAGGCGCCATGGCGCGCGCCAGGTTGATCGATTTCTGGATCAGGCGCACCGAACCGGCGCGGTGGCGCTCGTCGATGGCGCACAGGTCGACCAGCGAGCGGTCCCAGAATTCCGGGGCGTGCACCACCAGCTTCAGCGGGCGCGCCGACCGGGCGGAGAAATCTTCTCCGGAGTATTGGTCGTCCAGGTCCTGGTCGGTGAAGTGGAACTCGAGCATGCGCGGCTGGTAAGCCAGCATCTCGGCGTAGTCGTGGAAGCGCACGGTGAAGCCGAAGTCCATCGGCAGGACGCGGTCCTTCTCCAACTCGATGCGCACGCCCAGGTCCCGGTCCAGGAAGGGCTCGTCTTCTTCGATCACGCGCTCGATCGTGCGGCCCAGCAGGCGGGTATAGCTCTGAGGGGTGATGCCCAGCGCCGGCCCCTTAACTGCCACCATCTGCGCGGTGACAGTCTCGCCCGGCTCGATGCGGCGGGCCGCCACCAGGCTCTTGGACAGCACTTCGCGGTTGAGGATCTCGCCGCGCGAGATGAACTTCTCCTCGCCGGCGCCCAGGGCCGAAGCCACCTGGCGGATATCGCGCACCATCTTCTGGAAGCCCTGCGGCTCCAGGCTGGCGGCATGGTCCGGGCCATCCATTGTGCGGTCGATGGTCAGATGGCGCTCGATGATGCTGGCGCCCAGCGCCGAGGCGACGGTCGAAACGGCGATGCCGCGCTCGTGCCCGGAATAGCCCACCGGCACACCAAAGCAGCGCAGCTTGTCCATGAAGCGCAGGTTGATGTCTTCAAACGCCGCCGGGTAGGTGCTGTTGCAGTGCAGCAGGGCAAACTCGGCCCGGCGCTCCTTCAGGAAGTCGACCGTCACTTCCACTTCATGCATGTGCGACATGCCGGTGGACAGGATCAGCGGCTTGCCCTTGGCAGCCAGGTGGTCGAGCAGGGGCAGGTTGGTCAGGTCGGCCGAGGCCACCTTGTAGGCCGGCACGCCGAGGTCTTCGAGGAAGTCGGCGCTCTCCCGGTCAAAGGCGGAGGCCAGGAAGGTGATGCCGCGCGCCCGGCAGTGTTCGACGATGCGGTCGTAGTCATCGTCGCTCAGCTCGCTCTTCTGCAGATAAGGCAGCAAGTAGCGCAGGGTCTTTTCGCCGGCGTTGGCGTTCTCCAGGTACTTCTTCGCATACAGCTGGTCGAGCTTGCGCTTCTGGAACTTAACCGCATCCGCGCCGGCTTCCACCGCCACGTCGATCAGCTTAAGCGCCAGGTCGAGGAAACCGTTGTGGTTCACGCCGATCTCGGCGATCACATAAGCAGGCTGCCCGTCGCCGATCAGCCGTTCGCCAATTTTAATCACTGGCATCGGATTGCTCCTTCTTGTTTCTTTAAGCCGCGGTCCGGCCGGGGAGCAGCCCGCGGTCCGGCTCGAAGCCCAAATCATCGGTGGTGATCTCGCCCGATTGGAGCAGGCGCTCGGCGCGCCGCCAGTCGTCGGGAGAGTCGATATCAATCCACTCCGAAGGGTCGATCACCAGCGGCAGGATGTGCTCGCCGGTCATCGACTCTTTTTCCAGAATGGTGTCGGCCCAGGCCACGTCAACGTAGCCGGTCTGCCAGTAGACATCGGGCAGCTGCTGGCGCGGCATGTTGTACGGCTCCTTGAAGCCGGTCTGGATCAGCGGCGTCATCAGGCCGTCGGGCTGGATGCGCCACATTTTGAAGGGGTTTTGGAACGGGGCGCAGACGGTGCGGATGGCGTCGGCATCGGGGCGCTCCAGCAGGGCATACACGGCCTCGTCTATATGGCGCGTACGGCGGAGCGGCGAGGTCGGGCGGAGCTGGACGACGATCTCCGGGCAGTAGCCTTCGTGCTCGGACAGCCAGCCCAGGGCGTGCTGGAAGACCGGCAGATCGGGGGTCAGATCGGCCGAGAAATCCGCCGGGCGCAGGAAGGGCGTTTCAGCGCCATAGCGGCGCGAGACAGCCGCGATCTCCTCGTCATCGGTGGAGACGATCACGCGCGTGACGGTCTCGGCAGCCAGCCCGGCAGCGATGCTGTAGGCGATCAACGGATGGCCGGCAAAGGAGCGGATATTTTTGCGCGGGATGCTCTTCGAGCCGCCGCGAGCAGGGATCAGGGCCAGGACTTCGCTCATCGTTTCACCATGCAGTCCAGCCGCCGTCGACCACCAGGTTCGCGCCGGTCATATAGGCGGAGGCGTCGGAGGCCAGGAATAATAGGGCGCCGTTCATTTCGTCTTTTTCGGCCATGCGCCCGAGCACCGCCCGGGCGGCGTAGGCCTGGGCAAAGGCCGGGTCGTGGCCGTTGAACACCCCGCCGGGGGTCAGTGCGTTGACGCGGATGTTCTGACCGGCATAATAGGTGGCCAGGTACTGCGTCAGGCCGATGATCCCGGCTTTGGTGACCGAGTAATACACCGGCTTGAACTGCGCCGGCTGCCCGGGGCGCTGGTACAGGCGCTGGTCGGGACCAACCAGCCCGTAGATCGAGCACAGGTTGATCATCACGCCGCGCCCGGCGGCCAGCATCGGCTGCACGGCGGCCTGGCAGCACAAAAAAGCGCCGGTCAGGTTGACCGACAGGGCCTGCTCCCAGGCCGGCAGCGGGAAGCTCTCGAAGGCGCCGGAGGTGGGGCGGCTGAGGGCCGAAGCGCTGTTGAGCGGGTCAAATTTTGGGTCGAGCGCGGCCGAGTTGACCAGGATATCCAGGCGGCCAAAGCGCTCGAGCGCCGCGGCGACCATGGCCTGGGTTGAGTCGGGGCTGGAGACGTCCACTTGCACGGCCAAGGCTGCGCCGCCGGCCAGGCGAATGGCGCCGGCCGCGGCTTCAGCCGCCGGCAGGTTCATATCGGCCACCACCACTGCGGCGCCGGCCTCAGCCAGGGTGCGGCAGAACTGCGCCCCCAGCAGACCGCTGCCGCCGGTGACAATCGCCGTCCGTCCGGTCAGGTTGAATTGATCAAGAATTGAAGACATGAAGGGGAGAAGGGGGGAGTGATCCCCGGCCGCTGCCAGGCAGCGGCCCCATTCCCCCAGCCGCGGCCAGGCCACGGCTGGGGAATGGGGAGCAAGGGAATCTCAGGCGGCGGCAGCCACCGGCTCTTCGGCAGCTTTACCGTTGGCGGGGGTAGCCGGCAGGATCAGGCCGCGCTCTTCCAGAATGGCGATGATGCGGCGGGCATTGGTAGCCGGGTCATTGTTCACCGTGTCGAGCACGATCTCAGGGTTGACCGGCTCTTCGTACGGATCGTCCACACCGGTGAAGCCGGTGATCTGGCCGCGGCGCGCCCGGGCGTACATGCCTTTGACGTCGCGCTGCTCGCAGACTTCGATCGGGGTGTCGACGAAGGTCTCGAGGAAGTTCTCGCCGACCATCTTGCGCACTTCGTTGCGGGTAGCGCGGTAGGGGCTGATGGCCGCGCCGATCACCGCGCCGCCGTGGCGCACGATCTCGGAGGCCACGTAGCCGATGCGCAGAATGTTGGTGTCGCGGTCTTCGCGCGAGAAGCCCAGGCCCTTGGAGAGGTGCGTGCGCACCACGTCGCCGTCCAGCAGCGTGATCTGGCGGCCGCGCTCCAGCAGCAGCGAGGTCAGGATCTCAGCCGTGGTCGACTTACCCGCCCCAGACAGACCGGTGAACCAGATGCAGGCCCCCTGGCGATGGCGCGCCGGGTACATCTCCTGCAGGATCTCGGCGGTTTCCTGGCGGGTGAACCACTCGGGCAGCAGCCTGCCCTTGGCCAGGTAGTCCTCGCGCACCTGGGTGCCCGAGATGGTGAAGACCCTGGCGCCCTGCGGCACCTTGTCCACTTCTTCGTAGCGGTCCTCGTCCGGCAGGTACTGCAGTTCCTTGAACTCGACCGGCTTGACGCCCACTTCGCCCTGGTACTGGGAGACCATATCCTGGGCTTCGTACGGGCCGTAGAAGGGCTTGCCCTGGCTGTCTTTGCCCGGGCCGGCGTGGTCGCGGCCGATGATCAGGTGGTTGGCGCCGTAGTTGCGGCGAATGATGGCGTGCCACAGCGCTTCGCGCGGGCCGCCCATGCGCATCGCCAGCGGGAACAGGCTCAGCAGCGTGTGGCTGCGGTCATAATAGTTTTCGACCAGGGCGCGGTAGACGCGCACGCGCGTGTAGTGGTCCACATCGCCGGGGCGGGTCATCCCAACCACCGGGTGGACCAGCAGCGAACCGCCCACTTCTTCGGCGGCCCGCTTGGTCAGTTCTTCGTGGATGCGGTGCATCGGGTTGCGGGTCTGGAAGGCCACCACGTTGGCACTGCCCATCTTCTCCAACGCGGCGCGCACTTCAGCCGGGGTGCGGCGAAGTTCGACGAAGTCGTGGTAGATCGGCAGGTTGATGACCTTCAACGCGCCTGAAACGTACACCTTGCCCCAGCGCACCATCTCCGAGACGGTCGGGTGCTTCGGGTCGGTGGTGCCATACACCAGGCGCGCTTCGCGCTGCCGGTCATAGTGGAAGATCTCCTCGATCTGCATGATCGCCAGGATGTTCATGCGCGCGTCGCACAGCGTCACCGCCTCGCCGTAAGTGGGCAGGGCGGCCTCATCCAGCGGCAGCGCCACCGGGATCGGGAACAGCGCCCCGTTCGCCAGGCGCATCTCGTTCAGCACGCGCTCATAATCGGCCTTGCCCATGAAGCGCTCCAGCGGCGAGAATGCGCCGGTAGCCAGCAGCTCCAGGTCACACAGCGAGCGAGCCGAGATCTGCACTGCCGGCAGCTTGTTGGCGCGCGCCAGCAGCTCCTGGCGCTCTTCGCCGGCAGCCAGCAGGTTGACCAGCTTCCCACCGTACGAACTGATCAGGGAACCATTCGTCGTTTGTCCAACCATAAGTAAAAGCCTCCTTGAGTCATTATCTCCCCCTTGCCAGTGAAGGCGTTCAGTTTATTGCACACACAAGCGACAATTATAGCAGATTTTTTACACCGCGCCCGGTTTCTCATCCGTTAATGATCTTTCCCGGCCCCGGCCCATAAAAAAACCGGGGGGCGCCAGTTTGGGCGCTCCCCGGTCGTCTTAGATCAGGCGCTCTCTCAGCCGCCGATCACCTGGAGAAAGAGCGGATATTTTTCAGCGATTAAGCAGATCGAGCGGGGGGATGGGCGAGACATTCAGGTTCGAGAAGCCGTTCTTGGCGTAGTACGAGGAACTGATGCCATTTGCGAAAGCTTTCTGCGCTTCCGGCGAGGTCTCGATCACCCAGTCCATGCCGCCGCTGTTCCAGTTGAACCACAGGACTGCCTTGACCTTGGGGAAAACGGTCGGGAGGGCGTAGGTCAGCGCGTTGCGGATCCAGGTCGCTTTCGACCCACCGTACTCGGTCGAGGCGGTTTCGCCGATCATAATCGGCCGCGTCGGGGCAACCTTGAGCAGTTCATTGTAGGTGGGGGTGAAGACCTCCCTGAAACTGCGCCAGCTGTCGTTCTTCAGCGGGTTGGTGCCGCGGTTGTAGCCGTCCACGCAGGTCCAGTCGACATACGCGCCGCCCGGGTACAGTCCAGCCAGGGGGATCGACCCCTTGTAAAGCGTGTTGACGCACCACACCCAGGTCACGTTGGTGGCGCCCACCTGTTCGAAGATGTCGTGCACGTGCCGCCAGGCCTTGACATACTCACCAGGTTGGTTGCCGTTGACCTTCTCACTCCAGGCAAACCAGCCGCCGTTCATCTCCCAGTCAAAGCGCAGGAAGAAGGGGTGACCCCAGGCCTTAGCCTGCTGCGCCCAGGTGCGGATGTAGGCATCGTGGTCGCCACGGATGATGGCGCGCAGGGCGAACTTGGGTTGGTCGGTCTTCGAGGCGCCCGCCAGGTTGTGCGAGCCCCAGTCAACCAACGGGATGTAGCCGCGATTGCGCATGCTGTCGTACTGCGGCTGCTGGTTCTTGAAGTACTGGTAACCGCAGTCGGATTTGACACAGTTCCACCACGGTTGGCCCCAGTGGATGATGGAGATTTTCTTGTTCGCGTGAGCTTCGAATTTGTCGATCGTGGTCGTGTTCCACGGAGCATCGTTTTGCCCGTAGGTCTCGCCATCGATGTAAGCGCCCCAGTAAATCGGGCTGGTGACCGCTTTCGAAGGTTGAGCGGCAAACCCCAGGATGGTGACGACGAGCAAGGCGACCAGGCACCAATATTTTAGACGTTTCATGTTCGGTAATCCTTTAAGGCCTCCAACGGGGAGGAAGTCTTTCGCTTTAGATTTGATCGGACACAGGTGCAGTTTTTTCCGGAAAGAGACACTTGTTTGATCAAGACGCCCACATTCTACCAAAGATATTGCTCTAAATAACTGTCATATTTGTTATTTTGTAATTTATAAAGAACAAGATATTTTGCATCATTATCGTCGGCATACCGGCCGCGACCTGGGCCAGGCGCCCACGTTGAGGCGTAATAAAAGAAGCTGCATGCCTGGGCATGCAGCTTCTTTTGCAAAGCGGGTCAGTTGGCTCGACTCAGGGGAAAACGCGCCAGCGCCGCTGCCAGATCTGCTTCAACCGGTCGGGCGGCGGGATGGGCGAAATATCCAGGTAGCTGAACTCATTCCCGGCATAGTAGGATGAATTGATCCCTTGGGCAAAAGCAGCCTGCGCATCGGCAGAACTTTCGATCACCCAGTCCATGCCGCGGTGGTTCCAGTTGAACCAGACGATGGCCTTGATCTTCGGGAAACGCTGCGGCAGGGTTTCCAGCAGGCCGGTGCGGATCCACTCCGCCTTTGAGCCGCCGTACTCGGTGGAGGACACTTCGCCGATCATGATCGGTTTGGTGGGGGCCAGTTCCAACAGCGCCTCATAGGTTGGGCCGAAGACCTCTTCAAAACTGCGCCATTGATCGCGTTTCAACGGGTGGTCGCCGCGGTTGTAGCCGTCGATGCAGGTCCAATCGACGTATGCATCCCCCGGGTACAGCCCTTCCAGCGGAATGCCCTCTTCATACAAAGTGTTGACGCACCACACCCAGGTCACGTTTTTCGCGCCTACTTCTTCAAAGATATCGTGCACGTAGCGCCAGACCTGCACGTATTCGCCAGGCTGGTTGCCGTTGACCCGCTCGCTCCACGGATACCAATCGCCGTTCATTTCCCAGTTAAAGCGCAGGAAGAAGGGATGCCCCCAATCCCTGGCTTGGGCCGCCCAATCGCGGATATAGGCATCATGATCGCCACGCAGGATAGCTTGCAGGGCGTATTTTGGCTGGCTCACCTGGCGGTCGCGCGTCAGGTCCCAGGAGGCCCAATCCACCATCGGGATATAGCCGCTGCGGCGCACCCGCTCAAACTGCACCTGCTCATTGCCGAAATAGCGGTAGCCGCAGCGCGGCCGGCAGTCCCACCACGGCTGGCCCCAGTGAATGATAGACGGCTTTTTCTGGGCGTGCTCCTCGAACCGGGCAATGGTCTTCGGGTTCCAGGGCGCGTCGTTCAATCCATAGGTATTGCCTTTGATATAGGCCCCCCAGTAAATTGAGCCTTGCGCCGGGGCGGCGGCCTGCGTGGATAGAAAAATTGCTCCCAAAAGTGCAGCCCCTAATAATGCAATCAGCCACTTAATCGATAAACGCTTCATACACATCGGTTCCTTTACAGTGGAAAATAACGAAGCTGTCAGCTGGTTAACAACTTCGTCATCCCCAGGGAATGGAGCGATCACCAGGCCCGGTTATATCCGGTAGCCGTAGCGCGCCATCAGCCAGCCGGAGAGCGCTTCGGTGATGCGCCGGTCGCGGGTTTCGAGCTTCTCCCGCCACTCCTCATCGAACTTGAGCCTCAACTGGCCCTTCATGCGCACGCGGTTGCCGGCGATGGTATGGCTGAAGTTGAAGGTGCCGTCCTGCTCGGTGACCTGCAGCAGCGGTTCAAAGTCCACGTCCATCAACCGGCCCACCTGCTCCATCACCGGGCGGGTGTGCTGCATGAAATCCTCGTAGCGCACCAGCACCGAGCGATCCTTGCCCAGGTACTTGCGCAGCCACTCGGCCTGCAGGTTCAGCCGGCACCAGTACAGCGCCGCCCGCCAGGTCGGTTCCGGTTCGATATCCGACGGCAGCCCGCCGCGCAAGTCCTTCTTGAAGGCTTTCTTGTGCGACCAGACCACCCCGCGCGGGTCACGCACCAGGTGGATCACGCGCAGGTCGATGCCGGGGATCTGCGCCAGAGCGTAGGCCCTTTCAACCCCCTTCGACGAATCGACGATCATCTTGCAGCCGCTGGTGTTCTGGATCGCCCTCAGCAGCAGCCGGGTTTGCTTGGCATAGCTCTGAAAGTCTTCCGAATCCTTCCAACGCTCGCGCGATAGGAAAGGCCAACGGCGCAGCTGCTCGAACCGGCTCTGCAGCCCGGCGTACTGCTCCACCGTCACCCCGCCGTTCAACTCGCACCAGCCCTGGTGGACCGCCGACCAGAACGTACAACTGCTAGAGCGCTTGCCGCACGAGCAGTAGTAATCGTTGGTCCAGGCGTCGTTCAACAAACGCGCCAGTTCGCCCACGCTTTGAATCGACGGGTGATTGCCGAGGAAGCTGTCGATCACCGTGGATCCGCTGCGGCCCGTCCCGACGATATAAGTGAGGCGAATAGGGGTATCGCTCCATTCCATAGGGTTACTCCTTCACTCCAAGAAAAAAAATCAACAAGTCCACTGGCTCAGGTCGCGCCCGATCAAGCGAGCCAGCCGCTCGACCTCCGGCTGAAAGTCAGCCTGCAGCCGCCGGCGCAGATCCAGATCCAGGGTAGGCCGGTCCATCCGGCGCATATTCAGCTTGCGCAGCCGCTGGAGCAGCCTGCCGCGCCAGGGGCCGGGCACCACGCGCTGTGACACCCAGGTGAACACCGGTGGCGGTGCAACCAGCAGCTCCTGGACCAACCGGCTGCGCAGGCCCTTATTTGGGTTGACGACCTGGAATGCGGGCCGAAAGGAGTCTTCAACCCCTAAGAATGCCAGCACCTCTTGATAGGCAGCCGCCGTGTCACGTTTAAAATCATCAAACAACAGGATGTGCACCTGCTGTGATCCAAAAACATCCAGGTAGCGCTCGACCTGCTCCACATACCTGGCGGTTTCCCGGTAAAACAGCCCGCCGACGAAGTGGGCGCGGCGCGGGATGCGCCGCCCGTGCTTGCGGTCTTCTTCGGCCTCCAGCGCCTCGGCAAAACCGGGCAGATCCTCATTGCAGTTGTAGAGAAACTGGCTGTGCTGGGCGTACAGCATGTCCACCGGGTTGCGCAGCATGATCAGGATCTGCGCCTGCGGAGCAAAAGCTTTGATCTCCTGCGCCGCGCTGCGCGAGTACAGGTACCACACTGAGGTCTCCCCCAGGCGCCGGCAGTCCTGTGCGCCGGAAAACAGCGCCAGGTACTGCCGGTGCGTGATTCGCGGCCGGCTGAACTGCAGGTCCGCCCCGAAGAAAGACAGGTCCTTGCGCTCGGGCATAAAGATCTCGGGGTGCTGGCGCAGGTAGTCGTTCATAGCGGTCGTCCCAGATTTGGGCGCCCCAACGATGAAGAAATCCGGGCGGCGTGAGTTCTCCGGCATCACTGGCTCTCCTTACAAAGGTTTGAACTTGCTATCGCCGGCAGCCGCCGGCGCAGCGTATACGACGATGCTCGCACTGGGAATGCCGCCAACTTCCATGGGGGCATAACTGCCCCCATTGGCGCCGCTTCCACCCAACACGGTGGGCAGGTACAGCCGGCTGGTGACCACAGGTACACCGCCACCACCGCTGCCGCTGCCGCTGGTCGATACCTGGATGTTGCGGGCGAACTCGGAGGTATTGCCGGACGCGTCGGTGGCAGTGGCGGTCAGGTACTGCCCAATCGACACGCCGCTGATCGAGATGGTGAACGCGCCGTTCGAGTTGGTTGTCCCTGAGCCGACAAAGGTCTTGCCCTGACCGTAGTTCCCCGCGCCGCTGTCGCTGGTCTTGCGTTCGGCGATGAAGATCTCGATCGTGCAAGGCTTCGAGACATTGGACGTGGCGCAGGCCGTGCCGCTGACGCTGCCGGTGGCGGCGCTGGTCAGCACCGGGAAATTCAATTCCTGGTTCGAACCGCTGTCAGAGTCGCTGCTGTCATTGGGCGTCACCCCGCTGATCGTGCCCAGGTCGATCCCCAGGCGGTTGTTGTTGTAGATCGAGTTGCGCGTGATGGTGTGCTGATCATCGCCGGCGCTCATCAATTGGATGCCGACCGGGTTGTTGGCGATGATGTTGTTCGGGCCGATCCTGCCAAACTTGCTGGCGTTCGAGATCTGGATCCCGAAGTTGCCGTTCGGGGCAGCCGTACCGTTCAGCGTGACGCCGATGCGGTTGTTGTACATCTGGTTGCGGTTGCTGCCCGAACCGGTCATGCGAATACCGCCCTGCCGGCTGTTGACAATCACGTTCCCGGCGACGATGTTGTTGTTGACGCCGTCTTCCATGCGAATGCCGTAATGGCTGTTGTAGGCCCAGCTGGGAGCACTGTTGCAGGTCACATCGGTGCCGAAGCAGTTGCCCAACACCTGGTTATAACCGGTCAGCGTATCGTGCGAAATCTCGATCCCGGCGGTGAAGGTGTCGTTCTGCAGCTCACCATTGCCCGAGATTATATTGCGCTCTCCGGTGCTCGAGCCGCCGAAGATGTTGTAGGATGCGCCCGAGTTCACGTCGATGCCGTGGCGCAGGTTCATCAGCCGGGCATTCCCGGCAGGGTTCGTGCCGATCAGGTTGTTGATGACGACGTTGTTGTCGCTCCCATCCGAATGGAACTCAACCCCGTGGCGGGCATTGCCAGAGATCACATTGCGGTTGGCTGCGCCCGTCCCGCCCACCTGGTTGGCAGATGCACCTGAGTCGATCGCTACCCCAGAGGCATATAACGTATGGGTGGTTGACCGGAAGCTCCCGGCGGCATCTGTACCGATGAAGTTGCCCACGATGACGTTGTTCCGAGAGCCCTTGCCATACAGCCAGATCGAGCGGCGGCCGTTGAAGAACGACAGACCCTGCACGCGGTTGTTGGCCGATAGGATCTGCAGCAGGTCGAAGCTGCTCGAGCCTTTGCCGCGGATCTCGACCCGGATCTGGGCGTTGCTGGCCTGGGCGCTGGTATTGGCCTGCGCGCCGGGCTGGGTATAGCCGTTGATCGTCGTCCCACCGCTGCCATCCGAGAGGGCCGGCAGGCGGCTGTTCAACTGGATCGTCTGAATCCCACTGCCAGAGATATTGAAAAAGATCGTATCCGGCCCCTGGTGCTTATTGGCCTCCTGGATCGCCGCCCGCAGCGTGCAGCCGGCGTTGGAGGCGCAGCGCCCATCGCCGATATTCGAATCGCTCAGGTCGGAGGTGGATGTCACCACGAAGTTCAGCGCGGCGGCGGCCTGGATGGCATCCGGGGCTGCGGCGGCCGCGTCGACGGGGGCAGCCGGATCAGGGCTAACCGTCTCGGCCGGCGGCTCCGGCGCCGGCTCGATCACCGCCGGGTCGGTCGCGGCGGGATCAATCGCAGACGGCTCAGTCACTGCCGGCTCAATAGCAATAGGCTCGGTCACCGCCGGGTTGGTCGCGGCCGGCTCAGTCACTGCCGGCTCAGTCGCGGCGGGATCGATCGCAGAAGGCTCAGTGGCCACAGGCTCGGTCGCAGCCGGATTGGCAGCGCCAGGCCCGGCGGCAGGTGCGGCAGCCGGGGCCGCCGTTCCATCCTGTACCATCGCCAGCACCAGCTGGACATCGGCCACATCCAGGCAGCCATCGCCGTTGGTATCCCGGCTCAGGTCGTTAGCCGGCCCGCAGGGCTGCCCAGCCTCCCGGCTGAGCTTCCACTCGGTGGCCGCTTCCATTGCATCGGCATAGCCCAACTGCCCATCCTGAGACAGGTCCAGGGCGCGTTGAGCGGGAGCGCTGGCGGTCCACTCATAGCGGCTTTTTGGAGCCGGGAAAACGTCCGCGTTCGCCTGCCCCACCTGCACGATCACCTTAGGCGTCAAGATTTCCACCGCCAGTGGGCTGCCCTGCGAATCAACAAAGCGGGTGTTCTCCAGCGATAGTTCCAACGCGCCTTCCTGATCGGTGCCAATCACCACCGTGGCAATGCGCACCCGGCCGTTGGCGCCTTTCGCCACCGGCGCCCGCCCGCCGGGCTGCACGCAGTCGGCGAACTTGCACGAAGCCAGGCCCATCGCCACCCCATCAGGCAGCTCGGTGGCTTCCAACGGGATGATATCCCGGCCGAACTTCTTGAAATCGCTGTCCCGCTGGTGCAGGCCGCTAAAATGGGCCGCGGCGGTGTCAAACAGCAGCTGCGCTTCATAACCAGCCAGATCCTGGGCGTGGTCGACGATCAACTGCAGTTCGATGCGCTCGCCCAGCGGCACTGCAGCCGGAGCGACAATCGTCAGCGCCGCGGCCGGCGGGCCCTGCCGCGCCGGGGCGGCTCCAACAGCTCCAAACGGCCAGAGCATAACCAGCACAGACAGAACCCCTGCCAGCAGCCGGATTGTTGTTCGAAAAATGGTCTTGAGTGACTTCATCGGTAAATACCTCTAAGAGATCACGCATCATGGCGTAGTCACCAGTAAATCATCAAAGGTAAACACAACCGGCGGGTTGGTGATGCCGGAGGTGAGGAAGGAGCGCAGTCCAACTGCTCCTGCAGCCTGCAGCAGGGCATAGGCGTCGGTCACCGTATACTGCCAGTTCGCCGGCTCACTCTGCCCATCGGCCCAGGCTTTTACGGATATGGTGGTAGGGTTCGCGCCAGTCACCTGGCCTTTGACCCAGATATACTGGTCGGCCGCTTGGGTCAGCCCCGGGACCGGCACTTCAGCGCCCAGGGATGTCTGGCTGCCGTTAATCACACGCGCCGCACGCAGGTAAACCGCCTGATTGGCAGCGATGCGCATCTGCACCCAGTATTCGTTATTGGTTGAAACACCGCGGGCGATGAAATACACGCTCTGGTTGCTGCCGGCAGCCGTCTTATCGGCTTTGACCCGGAAAGCGAAATTCAAATCCAGCGCCGTGACGCCCCGCAGGTACACCGACCGGGCTTGCCCGGCGTTCGGGATGGTCATCTGGCCCGCCGAGCCGTCCACGCTGAAATTCGCCGCCGTCCCAGATAGGCTGTAGCTGCCGCCGGTATCTGCACTGCCCCAACCGCCGGATAGGCTGCGTGAAAACGCATCCGCCGCCAGGCTGATCGACGGGCTGCCCTCGGCAACCTGGATGTTCAAGGCAAACTCGGAGGTGTTGCCGGAGGCGTCGGTGGCGGTGGCGGTCAGGTACTGCCCAACCGCCGCGCCGGTGATCGGGATCGCAAACGCGCCGCTGGCGTTGGTCGTCCCCGAACCGATAAAGGTCTTGCCCTGACCGTAGTTCCCCGCGCCGCTGTCGTTGGTCTTGCGCTCGGCGATAAAGATCTCCACCGTGCAGGGCTTCGAAACCACCGCTTCGGCGCAGGCTGTGCCGCTGACGCTGGTGGGCGTGGCGCTGGTCAGCACCGGGAAGTTCAACTCCTCGTTCGAGCCGCTGTCGGCGTCGTCCACATCGTTAGGCGTCACCCCGGTAATCGTACCCAGGTCGATGCCCAGGCGGGTGTTGTTATAGATCGAGTTCTGCGTGATGGTATGCTGGTCATCCCCGGCGGCGGTCAGCTGGATAGCGACCGGGTTGTTGGCGATGATGTTGTTCGGACCGATCATGCCAAACTTACTGGAGGTGCCGATCTGGATGCCAAAATTGCCATTCGGGGCGGCCGCGCCGTTCAACGTGACTCCGATGCGGTTGTCGTAGATGTGGTTGCGGTTGGTGCCCGAACCGGTCATGCGGATCGCGCCGCGCGGGCCATTGACGATCACATTGCCGGCGATGGTGTTGTTATTCACCCCATCTTCCATGCGGATATTGTAGTGACGGTTGCTAGCCCAGGCAGGCGCACTGGTGCAGTCCGGCTGGGTGCCGAAACAGTTGCCGAGCACTTCGTTATAGCTGGTCAGCGGGTCGTGCGAAATCTCGATCCCAGAGGTAAACGATGCGTTCTGGTTCTCGCCATTGCCCGAGATAATGTTCCGCCGGTCGGGCGTTGTGCCGCCGATCACGTTGTAGGATGGCCCAGCATTCATATCAATGCCGTGGCGCAGGTTCATCAATGCGCCGCTGCCTGCCGGGTTCAACCCGATCAGGTTGTTCATTACCTGGTTGCTGTCGGTTCCCTCTGAGCGGAACTCAACGCCGTGCCGGGCGCTGCCCGAGATGACGTTCCGCTCCGCCGGGGTCGGGCCGCCGATAAAATTACCCGAGGCGCCGATCTCAATCGTCACACCGGAGGCTGACGTGGTGGGATTGGGAGAAACGAAACTGCCGGCAGCATTGGTTCCAATGAAATTGCCCACAATCACGTTATTGGCTGCGCCGCTGCCGTACAGCCAGACCGAGCGGCGGCCGTTGAAGAACGACAGCCCCTGCACCCGGTTGCCTGACGATTGGATCTGCAGCAGGTCAAAGGTCGTGGAGCCGCTGCCGCGGATCTGGATCAGGATCACCGCGCTGCTGACCAGCGGATCGCTGTTCGCCTGCGCCCCGGGCTGAGAATACCCGTCGATGGTCGTCCCGCCGCTGCCGTCCGAAAGCGAGGGCAGCTTGCTGCTCAACTGAATCGTCTGCACCCCACCGCCGGGGATGTTAAATTGAATCGTATCCGGCCCCAGGTGGCGGTTGGCCTCCTGGATCGCCGCCCGCAGGGTGCAGCCGGCCCCGGAATCGCACACCCCATCGCCGATGTTCACATCGGCCTGGTCGCCCGTGGCGTTCACCGTCAGGGTCAGCGCGGCTGCTGGGTCCAGATTGGCAGCCGGTTGGGCGTCCATGCCGGCGGCCGTGGGCGCAGATTTTGGCCCCCGGTTGCCGGGAAAGGCGGCTCCGTTTGCCTGCCGGTCGGCCTGCGCGCCGAGGATCTGCTGGATATCAGCCACATCAATACAGCCGTCGCCGTTCACGTCCCGGCTCGGGTCGCTGCCCGGCCCGCACGGCTGTCCGGCCTCCCGGCTGAGCTTCCATTCGAGGGCGGTTTCGATCGCATCGGCATAATCCACCTGACCGTCGCTGGTCAGGTCTGGAGCGCGCGCCGCGGCCGGGTTGGCGGCCCACTGCCAGCTGCTGCCCGGGGCGGGGAACAGCCGGCCCGCCGCCGCGCCCACCTGCACCACGATGCGCGGGTTCGCCAGGATCACCTCCACCGGGTTGCCCAACGCGTTCACCAGCTTGACATTCTCCAGCGACAGTTCCAGCGCGCCTTCCTGGTCTGTGCCCACCAGGACGGTAGCCAGCCGCAGCCGGCCGTTGGCGCCCTTCGCCTGGAGGTTTCCACCCGGGTGCACGCAGTCAGCGAACTTGCACGATGCCAGTCCCATCGCGGCCCCGTCGACCAGCTCGGTAGCTTCCAGCGGGATCACATCTCGTCCAAATTTTCGCAGGTCGCTGTCACGCTGGTGCAGCCCGCTGAAATGGGCCGCCGTGGTGTCAAACAACAACTGCGCTTCATAACCGGCCAGGTCACGCGCGTG
>JBJSYW010000574.1:0-5184 GCA_046089985.1 Chloroflexota bacterium | reverse complement strand
ACAGCGTGGGGATCGTGGCCAACCAACCGGCGGTGCTGGCGGGGGTGCTGGATATCAACTCGTCGGAGAAGGCGGCGCGCTTCATCCGCTTTTGCGACGCGTTCAATATCCCGCTGATCACCTTCGTGGATGTGCCCGGGTTCCTGCCCGGCACGGTGCAGGAGCACGGCGGGATCATCCGCTCTGGCTCGAAGCTGCTGTTTGCCTACTGTGAAGCCACTGTGCCCAAGCTGACCGTGATCACGCGCAAAGCCTACGGTGGGGCGTACGATGTGATGAGCAGTAAACACATCCGCGCTGACCTGAACCTGGCCTGGCCCTCGGCCGAGATCGCCGTGATGGGTCCGGATGGGGCGGTGAACATCATCTTCCGCAAGGAGCTGGCCCAGGCCGAAGACCCGGCCCGGCGCAAGGCCGAGCTGGTGGCCGAGTATCGGGCGCGCTTCGCCAACCCGTACGTGGCGGCGTCGCGCGGCTTCGTGGATGACATCATCGAACAGCACGAGACCCGGCCGCGCCTGATCAACGCGCTGGAAATGCTGGCTAACAAGCGTGAGACCAACCCGCCCAAGAAGCACGGGTGCATCCCGCTGTAGCGGGCGTTTTTAAATTATGGAGTGCCGGGATGTTCAATAAAGTACTGGTAGCCAATCGGGGCGAGATTGCAGTGCGCATCATTCGCGCCTGTAAAGAATTGGGGATCCGGACCGTGGCGGTGTACTCAGACGCCGACCGGCAGGCGCTGCACGTGCGCTACGCCGACGAAGCCTACCGGGTGGGCGGACCGCAGTCGCGCGACTCATACCTGCGCGCCGACCGCATCTTGCAGGTGGCCAAAGAGACCGGGGCCGGGGCGATCCACCCCGGGTATGGGTTCCTGGCCGAGCGGGCCGATTTTGCCCAGGCCTGCATCGACGCCGGGTTGGCCTTCATCGGGCCGAAGCCCTCGGCGATTTCGGCCATGGGCGATAAAGCGGTGGCGCGCGCCACCGTCTCGGCAGCCGGGGTGCCGGTGGTGCCGGGGACGGAGGGCGAAGGCGGGCTCTCAGACGATGAACTGTTGAGGCTGGCGCCGGGGATCGGCTTCCCGCTGCTGATCAAGGCCACTGCGGGCGGCGGCGGTAAGGGGATGCGCGAGGTGCGCTCACTGGAGGAAATGCCCGCGCTGGTGGCCTCGGCTCGCCGGGAGGCTGAATCGGCCTTCGGAGATGGCAATGTCTACCTGGAGAAGCTGATCGATGGGGCGCGGCATATCGAGATCCAGCTTCTGGCCGACCATTTTGGCAATACGGTCTACCTGGGCGAGCGCGAGTGCTCGCTGCAGCGCCGCCATCAGAAGCTGGTGGAGGAAGCGCCGTCGCCGTTTGTGGATGACGACCTGCGGCGGCGGATGGGCGAAGTGGCGGTGCGGGCGGCGCAAGCGGTGAACTATCACAACGCCGGGACGATCGAGTTCCTGGTGGATAAGCAGCGCAATTATTATTTCCTGGAGATGAACACCCGCCTGCAGGTGGAGCACCCGGTCACCGAGCTGGTCACCGGGGTGGATATCGTCAAAGAGCAGATCCGCATTGCCCGCGGGCGGCCGATGCGGCTGACCCAGGAGCAGGTGCGGCTGAAGGGCTGGGCGATGGAGTGCCGCATCAACGCCGAAGACCCGTATAACAACTTTATGCCATCCACCGGGCGGCTGGCGCACATTCTGCAGCCCACCGGGCCAGGTGTGCGCATCGATTCGGGCGTTTACCCGGGGTTTGAGATTTCGCCCTACTATGATTCGATGATCGCCAAGCTGGTGGTGTATGGCGAGACGCGCGCCGAAGCCATTCTGCGCATGCGCCGGGCGTTGGACGAATACCGCCTGGTGGGCATCCACACCAACATCCCGTTCCACCAGCGGTTGATGGACTCGCACCGCTTCATGGGTGGGCAGTTTGATACGCGTTTTGTTGAGGAGCGCTTTGCGATGGATGAAGCCCCGGACCTGGAGCAGTTGGAAGCGGCGGCGATCATCGCCACGCTGGTGGCGCACCAGACCACCCAGCGGGCGGCCAACATCGTGCGCTCGGGCGAGGGCGAGGCCTCGAACTGGAAGCGCGCCGGACGCTGGCGGCAGAGCGGGCGCTGAGGGAGAGCGATGAAATACGTTACAACCATTGATGGGCGCGAGTTCGTGATCGAGATCCTGGACGACGCCACCGTGCAGGTCAACGGCAAGACCTATACGATCGATTTTGACTCGATCTGCGATCAGCCGGTGTATTCGCTGCTGCTGGATGGGCGCTCGTACGAGGGGTACGTCTACCCGGGCGAGGAAGACTGGCAGGTGCTGCTGCACGGGCGTTTCTACCCGGCGCGGGTGGAGGATGAACTGGCGCGCCTGCTGCGCCAGGCCACCAGCGGTGAGATGGGCGAGCAGGCCGAGTTCCAGCTGCGCGCCCCGATGCCGGGGCTGGTGGTGAGCGTGGCGGTGGCAGAAGGCCAGGCGGTGAGCAAGGGGCAGGTGCTGGCGATCCTGGAATCGATGAAGATGCAGAACGAACTGAAGTCACCGCGCGACGGCACGGTGGGGCGGGTGCGGGTCCAGCCGGGCGACAGCGTGGAGCAGCGCCAGGTGATGCTTTCGGTGGTGTGAGATGAGCGAAAATAAAAACAGCGAGTTGGAAGTCAAGTTCTATGTCCGTGACCTGGCGGCGGTCGAGCGCAAGCTGCAGCTGCTGGGGGCGCAGCTGACCGCCGGGCGGGTGTTCGAGATCAACCTGCGTTTTGACACCCCGGATGGGCGGCTGGGGCGCGGCATGCAGGCGCTGCGCCTGCGCCAGGACACGCGTGCGCGGCTGACCTATAAAGGCCCGTCGAGCTTTACCTCTGGAGCGCGGCTGCGCACCGAGATCGAGTTCGAGGCCAGCGATTTCGCCGCGGCCCAGGCGTTTCTGGAGGCGCTGGGCTTCCAGGTGGCGATGGGCTACGAGAAGTATCGCACCACCTACCAGCTTGGCCCGGTGGAGGTGGTGCTGGACGAACTGCCGTACGGGAACTTTGTTGAGATCGAAGGGCCGGACCCGGCGGCGATCCGGGCGGCCTGCAATACGCTGGGGCTGCGCTGGGACGCGGCTGCAGGCGGCAGTTATGTGGCGCTGTTTGAAGCGCTCAAGCAGCGCCGGGGGCTGGACTTCCGCGACTTGAGCTTTGAAAACTTCCACGGGCTGCAGGTCAGCGCGCAGGACCTGGGGGTGAGCCTGGCGGCGGAAGGTTAGCGCGGCGCGGCGGCGCTCCGCCGCCTGCGGTCAGGCTTTAGCGGGAACCTCGGCCAGTCCGGTGGGGGCGGCGGGTTCGCCGGGCAGGTGCACGCGCAGGGCGGTGAAGAAGTTGATCACCGCGATCAGCATGCCGAACAGGAAGACATACTGGAAGCCCAGGCGGTTCCAGATCACCCCGCCGACCAGCGCGCAGGAGATCGAGAAGATGTGATCGATGGTCACGCCGGCGGTCAGGGTGGACTGGATGTGATCGGGCTGGCGGGCGATCTTCTTCATGTAGGTTGAGCGCGCCATGCTGACCGAGAAGATCATCTGGTCGACCAGGTAGCAGAAGCACACCACCAGGAAGGCGGTGCGTTCGGGCAGCAGCGAGCGGGCGAAGCCGTAGCCGAAGCACACCCCGATCAGGATCAGTGCTTCGGCGGCCATCACGCGCCGCTCGCCGTAGTGGTCGATGGCCCAACCCAGCATCGGCTGGAAGGCGACGCCGATGATGCCGCTGATGGTGAGCAGGGTGGCGATGATCTGGGTGGGCTGGCCGAAGATGGTCACCAGCACCCAGGGGGCGAAGGTGATGAACAGCTGCTTGCGCGCCCCCGCCAGCACCATCAGGGCGTAGTACAGGTTGTATTCCCGGTGCAGTTCAAGGAATTTGCGCTTGCCGGGTTGGTCGGGTTTGAGATTGTAGAGCAGGGCGGCGGCGATGAACAGGATGAAGGCGGCGATCAGGAAGGTAACCCGGAAGTTGAAGCCCAGGTAGCGGAAACCCAGCAGCACCAGGAAGCTGCCCAGGATGTTGGCGAAGTTGCGGATGGCGTTCAGCTGTCCCAGGCGGCGGCCGGCGCGCCCTTCGGAGGCCAGCTCCATGCCGATGGTGGCCTGCAGTGGCATAAACAGGTGCTGGCCCAGGCTGTATACGAACATCCAGAGCAGCATGATGGTGTAGCTGGGGGCGGCAACGGCGATCAGCAGCACGCCCACCGCACTGAGCAGGATCGAGAACACGCTCAGCCGGCGGCTGCCCCAGAACAAGAGCAGCGCCGCCACAAATACCACCAGGAAGCCCGGCAGCTCGCGCGGAAACTCCAGGAATGAACGTTGAAAACCGGTCAGCGCGTAGGTCTCGTTCAGGAAATTGTTGAAGACCGAGTCATACATGCTGTAGGCGATGCCCAGGATCAGGGATGCGCCGGCGAAGGTAAGCAGATCGCGGGAGGATCTTTGGATGCGGGAATAAAGCGACATGGATACAGGGGTCCTCGGTAACGCAGCAATTATACCGGCATTTATGGTATAACAGGCCCGCGATGAAACTGCCAACACATTTTCTGGGCCACCTGGCGGCATTCTTCACCATCAGCGTTTGGGGGCTGACCTTTATCTCCACCAAGGTGCTGATGAATGATTACTCGCCGGTGGAGATCATGTTCTTCCGGCTGGCGCTGGCGCTGGCGGTGCTGCTGATCGCCAGCCCGCCGCGGCCGGGCCGGCTGGACCGCCAGGCGCTGCGCGACGAGGCGGCGATGGCGGCGGCGGGGCTGTGCGGGGTGACGCTGTTTTTCCTGGCGCAGAACTCGGCCCTGGCATACACACTCACGGCTAACGTGAGCGTGCTGATGTCGATGTCGCCGCTGTTCACGGCATTGGCCAGCCGGGCGCTGTTCAACGAGCGGCTCAAGGCCAATTTCTTCCTGGGTTTTGCGGCGGCGATGGCGGGGATGATCCTGGTGGCCTTTAATGGCAGTTTTCTGTTGAAGCTTAGCCCGCTGGGCGACCTGCTTTCGATGCTGGCGGCGCTGTCTTGGGCGGCGTACAGTTTGCTGATCAAGCGCTTTGGCGGCCGTCAGGGCGGCGTGCTGTGCATGACGCGCAAGGTGTTCTTTTATGGGCTGCTGTTCCTGCTGCCGGCGCTGCCGTGGTTGGG